>CALAJK010000042.1 GCA_937922795.1 uncultured Anaerolineae bacterium | reverse complement strand
CCAGCGCGTCCCGCACGTACTGAAGCATCGCCTCGCGCTGCGGCGGCGCGATGCTGTCCGACACGTCCACCAGGAAGATGGCCGCCAGCCGGTCGGCGGAGCGGGTGAGCTGCGCGCCGGCCAGCGCCAGCGCCAGCAGCGTCACGATCAGCGCCCGCAGCGCCAGGCTGGCCAGATCGCGGCGGCGGCGGAAGCGCCCCGGCGGCCAGCCCAGGGCGACCACCAGCGGGGCGGCGACCAGCAGCAGCAGCGCCAGCGGCGTCGTGAACGTCATCGCGCCCGCCCGACTGCGTCATCGACGCCCGCAGATGGCTGGCAGCCCAGCCCATCCGCCGCCAGGCCGAAAGCGGCGCAGACCGGCCGGCCAGCCAGCTTCGGCGGGGACGGCAGCCCCAGCGCCCACAGGATGGTGGCGGCGGTATCGGTCACCTGCACGCCCGCCAGCGCCGCCCCCGGCAGCACGCCCGGCCCGGCGATGATCCAGGGGATGGTCATGTCCTCTGGCCGACGCGTCCCGTGCTCAAAATCGTGGCCGCCGTGGTCGGCGGTGATGATGATGAGCGTCTGAGCAGCCAGGCCTAAATCCTCCAGCTTGGCCAGCACCCGCCCGATCTGCGCGTCCGATTGGCCAAGTTCAGCCAGATAGATGTCGCTCATCCAGCCGTGCAGATGCCCGAAGTAGTCCGGGTTGGGGAAGTGCAGAAAAATGACCTCATAGCCGTCGTCGAGCAGCGCCAGCGCCCGGTCGGTGATGCTGCGGTCGCCGGCCAGCGCGAAGGTGTAGTCCATGCCCGGCGTCTGGACGAGGTGACAGAACTTCTCCTTGCCGGAGACGAAGGCCGTCCGCCAGCCGGCGCGTTCGGCCAGCGTCAAAAAGGTAGGCGGCTCGACCGGTGGGCAGCCGGGGTTCGTGCCGTTCCAGTCCACGCCGTGATCGGCCACCGCCAGCCCGGTCAGCATCGACGTATGCGCCGGCAGCGTCGCCGGCGGGAACACCGTCTGCGCCGCCCAGTCCGCCGCGCCGGCCGCCGCCAGCCGGCGCAGGTGCGGCATGTCGGCCTGCTGCAGCGCATCCGGCCGCGCCCCATCCAGCGAGATGACGATGACCCGCGCCGGGCGCGGAATCACCGTCTCGACCGGCTGCCCGCCCAGGCAGCCAAGCCAGCACAGGCTCAAGACGACGCGCAGCCACCCGCTCACTCAGCGCGCCCCCTGCCGGCGCAGCGCCGGACGAAACACGGTGCGCGCCTGCATCCGCCGCTGGTAGACGTACCATTCGATGAGCAGCACGACCAGCGCCGCCAGCGCCGCCCACGGCCACAGCTCACGCTGGCCGACCGCATCCCGTTCAGCCGGGGCCACCGCTTGGCCGCCCAACGTGACGGCCGGGCGCGGCGCGATGGCGCTCTCCTCCGGCGCGAACAGGTTGACGGCCACCGGCGCGGTCTCGATGACCGTCTCGCCCTCCAGGATGTCCACGCGGTACAGGCCGGGCGCGCCGGTCTCGGCGAAGGCCAGCGTCTCGCGGTCGATCGGCAGGCTGCGCGCCGTCCCATCGGGCAGCGTCACGCGCACGGTCGTCGCGCTGGGCGGCGGCCGGATGGCCAGCGTCTCGCCCACCCGCAGGCCATCCGGGGCGGATACGGACGCCGCCGGCGCGAACCACTCCATCAGATTGGCCATCAGCACCGGCCAGGTGATTTGCAGCGGCAGGTCGGATTCTTGCAGCGCGAAGGTCAGCACCGCCGCCTGCCGTCCGCCGGTCTCGCCCGCCAGCAGCAGCGGCCCGCCGTCGGCGGTGATGAGCGCGTCGGCCCAGTCTGCGCCGGTCAGCGTCTTGAACTTGAGGATGTTGACGTCGGCGAAATCCACAAACGCCAACCGCGGGTCATCGCGGCGCGTCAGGATATTGGCGGCGGCGGCGCTGTCCGGCCCCAGCGTGAACAGCGGCGTGCTGGCGGGCGGGTTGATGATGAATAGGTCGCCCGCCGGCAGGCCGGTGGGCGGCAGCCAGCCATCCAGGATGTACAGGTCGTAAGGCTCAGCCGGCAGCGGCCGGTTGATGTCGCCCCGGAAAGCCTGAATGCCGGGCAGCGTGCGCAGAATCTGCTCCAGGAAGCGGTTGCCGGCCGTCAGCAGCAGCACGCGCCGCGCCCCAGCGCGGGGCGCGACCGCCCAGGCGGCGTCATCCAGCGCCAGATAGTCCGGGACCTGAGCATCCGCCGGGCGCGTCAGGCCGGCTTGCAGCGTCTCGAATCCGTCCGGCAGCGCCGCCGACACCAGCGGCAGGCTCTCCCCCGCCGGCACAGTGTAGCGCTGGGCGCTGAACAGCCGCCCGTCCACTCGCAGATCGAAGATGACCTCGGCCGCCCGCGTCCCGTAATTGGTCACCTGGGCGAAGAGCTGCGAATTCCCGCCCGGCAGCGCTCGCGCCGCCAGCGCGCTGATCGCCAGATTGTCGCCCGCCCGGCCGACCGGCAGGTAGCGCACCTCGCCGGGGATGCCGGGCAGCCCCTCGGCGGCGCCTAAACCGCCGTCGCTGACGATGACGAAGCTGGCCTGGGCCGCGTTCTGCGCGTCGGCGGCCGCCAGCGTCAGCGCCGCCACCCAATCCGCCGCCGCCGCGCTGGGCTGGGCCGCCGCGATGGCCGCCCGCAGCGCCGCCCGGTCGCTGGTGGCCGGGACGATCACCTCCGGCACGTCGGTCACAAGGATGACCGTCATGGCGTCGCCCTGGCCGAGCGTGTCCACCATGCTCAGCGCCTGGCGTTTGGCTTCGTCGAAGCGCGTCTCGCCGCCGGGCATATCGGCCGCGTTCATGCTGGCCGACGCATCCAGCAGCAGCTCGATCCGGCCGGCGCTGACGGCCGGCACGATCACGAACGGGCGCATGAGCGCCAGCACCAGCAGCGCCAGCACCAGCAGTTGCAGCAGCAGCAGCAGATTGCGGCGCAGCCGCTGCCACGGCGTGTTGGCCTCGCTGTCCTGGACGACCTGCTGCCACAGCGTCAGGCTGGACACGGTCACCTCGCGCCGGCGCAGCCGCAGCATATATAGCAGCACAATGGGCACAGCCAGCGCCAGCCCCAGCGCCGCCAGCGGCGTCAGAAAAGCCATAGGTGCCGCTCCTGCCGGCCGTCTGCCCGCCCTATCACCGTCATCGGCGTCTCTTCCACTCGTCTCACCGCTTCTACTTCACCGCGCCCAGCCGCCGCAGGTGGAACAGGATCACCTGCTCCCAGGGCGCGTCGGTCGTCACGCTGACGAAATGGATGCCGCGCCGCAGGCAGTCCGCGCGGATGTCGTCGCGCCAGGCCGCCAGCCGCTTCAGGTACAGCTCGCGCAGGCCGCCGTCAATTGTCACCTCCTGCGCCTGGCCGGTCTCCACGTCCACCAGTCGCAGGTCGCCGCCCAACGGCGGGTCTACCTCATCCGGCGACAGCACCTGGATGATCGCCACCTCATAGCCGCGGCTGAGCAGCGCGTTCACCCCGTCGCGGAAGCCGCCGGGCGTGAACAGGTCGCTGATGACGAAGCACAGCCCCGGCCGGCCGCCGCGCAGCGCATAGCGTTTGAGCGCGGCGTTCAGGTCGGTGGCGCCGCCCGCCGCCAGCCCGCCCACGTAGCGCAGCATCCCCAGGCTGTGCCCACGCCCCCGCGCCGGGCCGAACGGCTGCGCCCCGTCCAGGCTGGTCGCCAGCATGGCCAGCCGGTCGCTGCTGGCCAGCGAGATGGCCGCCAGGCCGGCGAACAGCCGACGGGCGTACCAAAACTTGCGCTGGTTGTGGTCGGCATCGGGCGGCCAGTCCATGCTGGCCGAGGCGTCCAGGATCAGGTGCACAGCCAGGTCTTCTTCATCTTCCAGCAGCTTGATGAACGGGCGATCCAGCCGGCCGTAGATGTTCCAGTCCAGCCGGCGCAGATCGTCGCCGCGGGCGTAGTTGCGGTAATCGGCGAACTCGATGCTGGTGCCGCGCTTGACTGACCGGCGTTCGCCCTTCATGGCGCCGGCGCGCACCCGTGTGGCGACCAGCATCAACTGTTCCAGCTTGCGGCGGGTGGTCTCGTCAAACAGGCGTTCGTCAGGCATGGCCGAATCCGGTCGAGCGCCCCCGCAGGGCAGAGCGCCTGCCGGCCTCTACTTCTCGACGGTCTTGAGCACATCTTCGATGATCGCATCCGGGCTGACGCCGTCGGCCTGGCCTTCAAAATTGAGCAGCAGGCGGTGGCGCAGCGCCGGCGCTGCGACGGCCTGCACGTCGTCGAAGGCGACGTTGAAGCGCCCTTCCAGCAGCGCGTTGATCTTAGCGCCCACGATGAGCGCCTGCGCCCCGCGCGGGCTGGCGCCGTAGCGCACGTAGGTTTTGACCAGCGGCGGCGCGGACGGGTCTTCGGGATGGGTGGCGACCACCAGCCGGGCGACGTACTCGCTGACGTGGCTGGCCACCGGCGTGCCCAGCGCCAGTTTCCCCATGTGGATGATCTGGCGGCCGTCGGCGATCTTGCGCGCCGCCGGCACATCCACGCCGGTGGTGCGCTCCAGCACCGTCACCAAGTCGCTCACCGATGGATATTGGACGTTGACCTTGAACATGAAGCGGTCAAGCTGAGCCTCTGGCAGCGGATACGTCCCCTCCATCTCCAGCGGGTTCTGCGTGGCCAGCACGAAGAACGGCGGCTCCAGCCGGTAGCTGCGGTTGGCGACGGTGACCGTCTGCTCCTGCATCGCCTCCAGCAGCGCCGATTGGGTCTTGGGCGTGGCGCGGTTGATCTCGTCGGCCAGGACGAGGTTGGCGAACACCGGGCCGGGCTGGAACACTTTCACCTTGCGCCCGTGCTCATTCTCTTCCAGGATGTCGGTGCCGGTGATGTCAGCCGGCATCAGGTCGGGCGTGAACTGGATGCGGGCGAATTTCAAATCGAGCGCGTCGGCCAGAGTGCGGATGAGCATAGTCTTGCCCAGGCCGGGCACGCCCTCCAGCAGCGCGTGGCGGCCGGCCAGGATGCAGATCAGCACACCGCGCACCACATCGCGCTGGCCGACGATGACCCGGCCGACTTCGGCCTCGATCGCCTGGGCCAGGCGGCTGAACTCTTCTACGGGCATCTCCATCGCAGGGGCGTCGGTCATCCTGTCCGTTCCTCAATCCTGAGCGGCTCACGCACGTCTGTACTCGTATAGTACCCGCAGCCAGGCCAAAAAGCTCATGAGAATTCCTGAAACGCGCAGAGCCACGCCGGCGCGCGCCCCCTCAGCCGCATGGCCGCCGCCGCTCACCAGCGGTGATGCACCTGCGCCCGGATGTACTTGCCGTAGATTTCGCGGATGCGCATCATCTGCACTTCGGTCAGCGGCGGGAAGTCGCCAGCGGCGAAGTTCTCTTGAGCCTGCGCCGGGCGCTTAGCCCCTGGGATGGCACAGGTCACCGCGTCGAACATCAGGATCCAGCGCAGGGCGAACTGAGTCAGCGTCATGCCGTCGGGAACCAGCGCCTTGAGCTCTTCAACGGCCTGCAGCCCGGCCTCCAGATCCACGCCGGAGAACGTTTCGCCCCGGTCGAACGCCTGGCCGTAGCGGTTGAAGACGCGGTGATCGTCGGGCGCGAACTGCGTGTCGCGGGTGATCTTGCCGGTCAGCAGGCCGCTGGCCAGCGGCACTCGCGCTAGGATGCCCACTTTGCGCCGCTTCGCCTCCTGGAAGAACAGCTCCGCCGGGCGGTGGCGAAACAGGTTGAAGATGATCTGCACCGACTGCACGCCGGGGTACTCGATCGCCTTCAGCGCCTCTTCGACCTTCTCCACGCTCACGCCGTAGTAGCGGATCTTGCCGGCCTTCACCAGGTCGTCCAGGATGCCGAACACCTCCGGGCGGTAGTAGAGTTCGGTGGGCGGGCAGTGAAGCTGCACCAGATCGAGACAGTCGGTCTCCAGGTTCTGCAGGCTGCGATCAACCCAGGCGTTCAGGTTTTCGGCCGTGTAGCCTTCGACCGTCTGCGCCGGCAGCCGCCGCCCGGCTTTGGTCGCCACGATGATCTGTTCGCCGGGGCGCTCGCGCTTGAGCTGCGCGATCAGCCGTTCGCTGCGGCCGTCGCCGTAGACATCGGCCGTATCAATGAAATTGACGCCCATATCCACGGCGGTATGCATAGCAGCCAGCGACTCGCGGTCATCCACCGGCCCCCAGGCCGAACCGATGGCCCACGCCCCAAAACTGATTTCCGATACCGACCAGCCCGTGCGCCCCAATTCGCGGTACTGCATAGTCGTCTCCGCTGCGGTTATGAAATCATAGTTACTGACAGCCCCATTATAGCGTCGGACGCGGCGCGTTTCTAACTCACAGCCCGATCGTCTCCAGCCAGTCGGCGATGACCCGCCGCGTCGCCTCCGGGGCGGCCAGCGGGAACAGGTGGCCGTAATCGGGCACCTCGACGTGCGCCGCCTCTGGCAGCAGCTCCTTGACCTGCGCCGCCGCCTCCGGCAGGAACGTGTCGCTGGTCTGGCCGCGCACGACCAGCGTCGGCAGCCGTCCGCGCAGGCGCGGCAGCGCCTCCCAAGTGCGGGTGTACAGCGTGCTGAAGTAGTAGGCTTCCCACTCCGGCGGCCAGCTCAGTTCGACGCCGTCACCATCGGCGGCGGGGCGCGTGCCATGCTGAGCGTACAGGCGCAGCGCAGCTTCCGGCCAGTCACGGAACAGGCTGCGCTCGCTGAAGTAGGCGAAGGCCGCCTCAACGCTGGCGAAGCGCCGCCGGCGGCGCAGCGCGCCCTGCACCAACGGGAACTCCTGGATCGAACCCTGAGCGACGAACTGCTCCATCAGCGCCATGGCGGGCGGCGGCAGGATGGTCGGGTCAAGCAGGATGAGCGCCCGAAAACGCTCTGGCTCGGCCAGCGCCGCCAGCAGCGACGCCACCCCGCCGAACGAATGGCCGACGGCGATCACCCCCGTCAGGTCATACGCCCGCAGACCGGACAGCAGATCGTCCGCCAGCATGCTCCAGTCGCGCAGCGCCGGCGGCGGCTGTTCGCCCGGCCACAGCGCCCGCGGCGGCAGACAGACCACGCGGTAGCGCGCCGCCAGCGGCTGCAGCAGCGGCGTATACGTCAGCGGCGGGAAACCGTTAGCCACGGCGAAATGCAGCGGCTGGCCGCTGCGGCTCAGTTCGATGATCGGTTGAGGCATGATCCAGCACCCGGGTATAAACGCAGTGATCCGGTCGAGAGTATAATAAGCGCCAGCCGGTGTAACAAGGACGACAGCGCCTGTGGTGGAACGCGCGCGCCCCGACGTCAATCTGCTCCGCCTGCCGGAGAAATATCGCAGCTTCGACCCCGACCACCGCCTGCCGGTCTGGGCGCGGCGCTCGAACCCGATCGTGCGCCGCCAGTTGGGCATGTACTGGAAGACCATCCTGCCCGAAGTGGACGTGCTGGCGCGCCTGATCGGCATCCAGATCGCCCTGATCGCGCTCACCTGGCCGCTGCCCTTCCTGTTCGATCTGGCGCTGCCCACCATCACCGCCGCGCTGCTGCTGCTGCCGATGGCGCTGTACGCCTACGCTCACATCCTGTTCGCCATCGGTTCCACCGCCGCCATCGCCATCGTGGACGAGCTGCGCGGCGGCACGCTGGACCTGGTGCGCACCACGCCGCTGTCTTTGATCTCCATCCTGGGCAGCAAGATCGCGGCGGCCATCTGGCGGCAGGTCGAAAACCTGAGCCTGCTGATGCTGGCGGCAGCGGTGATCAGCCTGCCGCTGCTCATCTCGCAGTACGCGGTGCTGCTGCCGCTGGATGACTACCCGTTCATCTCGCGGCTGGCGATGATCCTGGGGCTAGTGGTGTCGGTGGCGCGGCTGGCGCTCGAACCGGCCATGATCGGCGCGATCGGGCTGACGGCCGGCGCGGGGCTGCCCGCGCGCCCGGCGGCCGTGATCGCCGCCGCATTCCTGGGGGGCGCGTACTTCTCGCTGATCAACCTGGCGCGGCTCATCCCGATGGCCTGGCCGGCGCGCTTCGTCGTCGAATTTGCGCTGCCGCTGGCGCTGCCCCTCCTCATCACCTACGGCGCGCTGCGCCTAGCGCATCATCTGCTGTCGCGGGACTGAGGGCAGTCGGTCAACCGTAGGCCGCCCGCCTTGCGATTCAGGACGCGGCTGGCGTATCTTATGCATAATACCACTGCAAGCTGCGCCCGCTCAGCCGTGTGCGGAGGAGAGATGATGCGTCTCAAGAGCCTTTTTCTGTTCACGCTGTTTTTGACGTTCTCACTGGCGCTGACCGTCCAGGCCCAGACGATCCAACCCACGCCGGGACCGGTCAATACCGACGCCAATATTAGCTGGCCGCCGCCGGTGTACGTGCTGCGCGGCCAGTTCACGGTGCGCGGCTCGGCCAACCTGCCCAACATGGTCAGCTACTATCTGGAGTTCCGGCCGCTGGCGGACGATCTGAGCGCCCCGAACCCGGCCGCGCCCTGGTTCCCCGTGACCGTCCCCAACCCGGCCGCCGTCAAAGACGACGTGCTGGGCATATGGGACACCACCCCCTGGCCGGATGGCGTGTATGAGCTGCGGCTAACGCTGAACCTGCGCGGCGCCGACCCGGTCTATTTCCGCGTGGCGCCGCTGCGGCTGGAGAACAACCCGCCGCCGTTCGCCATCACGCCCACGCCGGCGATCGGCCTGATCGAGCCAGCCGCCGCCACCGCCACCGCGCTGGCCCAGACCATCCGACCGACGGTCATCGCGCCGCCGCTGGCCGCCACGCCGACCGCGTTTGACGCCACCCCGCGCGTCGTCTCCCGCACCAACGCCAACGTGCGCCGGGGCGACAGCACCCTGTACGAGGCGTTCGCCGCGCTGCGCCCCGGCCAGGAAGTGCCGGTGATCGGCATCAGCAGCTTCGGCACTGGCTGGTATCTGGTGCGCCTGCCCGACGGCCGCCAGGGCTGGGTCGCCCCCAGCGTGGTCGAATTCTTCGGCGACGTGGCGCGCCTGCCGCGGGTCGACCCGCCGCCGCCGCCCACGCCCACGCCCATCCCCTTCACGCCGACGCCGGCGCTGGCGCCCAATCTGGTGGCGGGCAACTTCCGCTTCGATCCGCCGTCGCCGCAGTGCGGCCAGACGTTCAACATCTACCTGGATGTCGCCAACTTCGGCAATGCGCCGTCCCCCAGCACCATCGTCCTGGTGCAGGACTTCCGCAACGCCGACGGCTCGTTCCAGACGTCCACCATCGGCGGCATCCCGCCCATCCAGCCCGGCCAGACCATCAACGTCGGACCGATCCCGCTGACGGTCGCCACCTGGTACAACGAGGATCACCGGCTGGTGATGACGATCGACCCGGACAACGCGGTGTTCGAGACCACCAAAGCCGACAACGTGAAGGTGGCCATTTACAACCTGCCGAAGGCCGGCTGCCCGTAAAGCGTGCGCGAGGCGGAGGCAGCTGGGGCTGACCGGCCGCCGGACAGCGCGTCGGTTGACCTGTCCGGCGGCGCTTTTCGATGGGCGCTTGTCAGGGAGGAGATAGTGATGAAATGGGTGTTCACGCTGGGGCTGGCGGCGCTGCTGCTGGGGGCGCTGCCGGCCGCCGCCCAGAGCGAGGCGGCACGCATCGCCTGGCCGCCGCCGGTCTACGACGTGGCCGGCACGGTGGCCGTCCTGGGCACGGTCAACCCGCCTGATCTGCAGGCTTACTTCTTGGAAGTGGCCGTTTACGACCAGGCAACGCCCCAATGGATCCCCGCCAGCCTGCCCGCCACCCAGCCAGTGACCGACGGCGTGCTGGCGGAATGGATCACCACGCTGGTGCCGGACGGCATCTACCGGCTGCGGCTGCGGGCGCAGCTGCGTTCGGGCGCTGTGCTGACCGATGAAGTCGGCCCGCTGCGGGTCGCCAATGCGCTGGAGCGCCCGGCCGGCGAAGCCCGCGCCCTCCTCCCGCCGCCCACCGCCGCTCCGCCGCCCCGGTTGGAAAATACGCTGCCAGTGCCGGTGGGCGGCCAGGTCACCTACTTCACCGACGCGACGATCGCCCATATGCAGTCGGCCGGCATGACCTGGGTCAAGTGGCAAATCCCGTTCATCATCGGCGACACCAACCTGATCAACGTCGCCCGCGACCGCATCACCTGGTCGCACAACGCCGGCTTCAACGCGCTGCTGAGCATCACCGGCGAAGTGGACGAGCTGCGCGAGCTGGGCGAGGCTTATTACCCGATCTTTGCAGAGTTTCTGGGTCAGGTGGCGGCGCTGGGGCCGGACGCCATCGAGGTGTGGAACGAGATGAACATCGATCGCGAATGGCCCGCCGGCCGCATCTCGGCGCGCAGCTACGTGGCCATGCTGCGCCAGGCGCACGCCGCCATCAAAGCGGCGAACCCGAACGTGATGGTGATCGCCGGCGCGCCCGCCCCGACCGGCTTCTTCGGCGGCTGCTCGAACGCCGGCTGCGACGACGGCGACTACTACTGGAACCTGGCCAACAACGGTGTGACCGACTACGCCGACTGCATCGGCGTGCACTATAACGAGGGCATCCTGCCGCCCAGCCAGCGCGGCGGCGACCCGCGCGACAACTACCCAACCCGCTACTTCCCGCTGATGGTCAACCGCGCCGCCGCCCCCTTCCGCGGGACAGACATCCCGCTGTGCTTCACCGAGATCGGCTACCTGTCGCCGGAGGGCTACGGCCCGCTGCCGCCGGCCTTCGCCTGGGGGAGCGGCACCAGCGTCCAGGAGCAGGCGGAGTGGCTGCGCGACGCCATCCGGCTGGCGGCGGAGTTCCCCAACACGCGCATCGCTCTCATGATCGTGTTCAACATGGACTTCGACCGCTACGACCGCGACCCGCAGGCCGGCTACGCCATCATCCGCCCGGACGGAAGCTGTCCTGCGTGCGAGGCCATCGCCTCGCTGCGGCAGACGCGGGGCTGATCGGGACGTTTGGTAACTATCTTTTTAACAAATACATGGCTTAGACTAAGGGTACATGCAGGCGCGAGCAGAATGTGAGTGAGCGCATGACCCGGATCTTCATCAGTTACGACCGCGATGACCGGCCGTTCACCCGCGAACTGGCGGCTCGCCTGCGCCGGGTGTACGGCGATGTGTGGTTCGACGAGAACCTGTACGGCGGCGAAGATTGGTGGCGGGAAATCCAAAACCAGATCGCCCGCTGCGACATCTTTCTCTATCTGCTGTCTGAGGAATCGGCGCGCTCGGTCTACTGCCAGCGCGAACATGCCGAGGCGGTGCGGCTGGGCAAAGAAGTCCTGCCGGTGCGGATCAAGCCCATGCAGGAGCTGCCCCCGCATCTGCGCCAGATCCACTATGTGGACATGGCGACCGGCGGCCTGACGGTCGAGAACTTCACCGAGCTGACCGCCTCCATCCACCAGATCGCCAGCCGTATCGCGACCGGCCAACCGCAGCGCGCCGCGCCCCCCGCCAGCCGGGCCCGGCGGTGGCTGTTTCGGGGCAGCCTGGCGGCGGCCATCGGGCTGCTGCTGGCCGTCCTCGTCCTGGCGACTACGCCCGCGCCGCCCTTCCAGGGGCAGATCGCTTTCGCCGCCGGCCGGCCGAACCGACAGGACGTGTTCATCCTGCGCGGCGGGCTGCCCGGCGTCATCAGCAACCTGCTGGGCAGCAACCCAGCGCTGGCGGGCGACGCGCAGGTCAGCGGCGGGCTGAGCTGGTCGCCGGACGGCGGCTGGTTCGTGTTCGCCTCCGCCCGCGACGGCCAGCCGGGGCTGTACGTCATGCGTCCGGACGGCAGCCAGCTTCGGGCGCTGCCCGTCGTGCCGGCCGAGCCGCTGCGGCCGGCCTGGTCGCCCGACGGCCGGGCGATCGCCTTCAGCGCGCTGACGCCCGCCGGCGACCGCGACATCTTCCTGGCTGATATTGACCTCAGCCGGCCGGACAGCCCGGCGCTCGACAACCTGCGGGCGCTGGCGTCCGACCCAGCCGATGACGACTACCCGGCCTGGTCGCCCGATGGGACGCAGATCGCCTTCGCCTCCCGCCGGACGGGCAACTGGGACCTGTTCCTGGTCGCGCGGGGCGGCCAGAATCTGCGCCAGTTCACCACGACGGACTCGGACGAGGTCGCCCCAGCCTGGTCGCCGGACGGGGCGCTGCTGAGCTTTGAGTCCAACCGGGTGCGCCCGCTGGGGCCGGGCAGCCTGCCGGGCGCGGCGGCCGCGAACCCGAACTGGGATATCTACGTGGCCTTCGTGGACGGCAGCGGGACGGTGCAGTACACCCGCAGCCCCGGCGACGACGTCGGCGCGGCCTGGTCGCCGGATGGGCGCTACATCGCCTTCGTCTCCGACCGCAACGGCGAGGATGAGCTGTTCGTGCTCGATTACGCCGACCGCAAACTCGTGACCCAGTTGGGCGTCGCGGCTGGGCCGTCTGCGCCCATCTGGCGCTGGTGAGGGACACCGATGAAACTGCTCGATTCGTTTGAGATGAGAACGCCTATGCACGCGCTGCGATGGTTCGCCCGCCTGGCGCTGCTGCTGGCGCTGGCCGCGGCGGCGCTGGCTCATCTGCCCGCGGCCGGCCAGCCGGATGACGGCCTGATCGCCTTCATGTCGGACATGGACGGCAACTGGGAGATTTACAGCGTCAGCCCGGATGGGCGTGGCCTGCGCCGCCTGACCGACCACCGCGCCGACGACCGCTATCCGGCCTGGCATCCCTCGGGCGAGCTGGTCGCCTTTTCGTCAGACCGAGACGGCAGCTTCAACATCTATGTGATGCCAGCCGAAGGCGGCGACCCGCGCCCGATCACCCGCGGCAAAGGCGACGCTTTCTACCCAGCCTGGTCGCCGGACGGCGAGCAGATCGCTTATGCTTCCAACGAGGACGGCGACTTCGAGATCTACGTCAGCGACGCCGACGGCCGCAGCCCGCGCCGCCTGACCGACAACCGCGCCGACGACTGGTTCCCCGCCTGGTCGCCCGATGGCCAGCAGATCGCCTTCGTGACCGACCGCGACGGCGATTTTGAGGTCTACGTGATGAACGCCGACGGGAGCCAGCAGCGCAACCTCACCCGCGACGGCGCGGACGACGGCTCGCCGGCCTGGCATCCGTCGGGCGAGCTGATCGCCTTTTCGTCCAACCGCGACGGCGATTATGAGCTGTACCTAATGGATCTCGACGGCCGCATCGTCGCCCAGCTCACCGCCAATGATCGCGACGATCAGGATCCGACCTGGGGGCCGAACGACCAGATCGCCTTCTCCAGCAGCAGCGGCCGCAACTACGAGCTGCGCCTCCTCCAACTAGACGACTTGGACGACCCGGGCGACGATGAAGTTCGCCGGCTGGGGCAGGAGCCGATCCAGGGCGGTTCGCCCAACTGGCAGCCATCGTCGTAGCGCTGCGGTCTGAAACCGCGCTGGTATTCGCCACCCGGCGCGGTTTGTGTCATAGTAGAGCCTATCGCGCCGGACAGCGCCGGCGCGGCGCGAAAGGACACGACAATGGTGCAAATTGGTTTGATGATCGAAGGACAGTGGGGGCTGACCTGGGAGCGGTGGGAGCGGCTGCTCAAGACGGCTGAAGCGCTCGGCTTCCAGTGCGTATTCCGTTCTGATCATTACACCATCGGCCCGCCCGACCAGGACTCATTGGAGACCTGGATCTCGCTGACCTATGCCGCCATCCACACGCGGCGCATCGAGTTCGGCCCGCTGGTCGCCCCGACCACGTTCCGCCACCCAGCGCTGACGGCTCGCATGGCCGCTCAGGTGGACGACCTGAGCGGCGGGCGGCTGGTGCTGGGGCTGGGCGCTGGCTGGCATGAGCGCGAACATCGCCAGTTCGGCATCCCCTTCTACGACTTCCCCACCCGCTACGCCATGCTGCGCGACGCGCTGGAGGTGACCACCCGCCTGTTCCGGAGCGATGCGCCGGTCAGCTACGACGGCCAGCACTTCCCGCTGCGCGAGGCCATCCTGCTGCCGCGGCCGCAGCGCCCCGGCGGCCCGCCCATCCTGATCGGCGGCAACGGCAGGAAGCGGACGCTGCCGCTGGCGGCGCGCTACGCCGACGAGTGGAACGCCGTCTACTTGACGCCGGACGGCTGCCGCGAGCGCAACCGGCTGCTCGATGAGCTGCTGGCGCAGGCTGGCCGCCAGCCGGGCGATGTGAAGCGCTCGCTGATGACGCAGATGGTGTTCGGGCGCGACGATGCCCAGGTGAAAGCCAAGCTGGAGCAGTTCCCGGAGCCGTCCGACAAACTGCTGGAGTGGAACCGCGTAGTCGGCACGCCGTCGCAGGTGGTGGATCAGATCGGCGCGTATATCGAGGCGGGCGTGCAGCGCTTCATGTTCATGTGGCGCGACCAAACCGACATCGACGGTTTGGAAGGATTGGCCCAGACCGTGCTACCGCACTTCCAAGCCGCCGTGTGATGGACGTGACGGCCTCCTCAGGCAGCCCATGTCGAATTTGAGCCGCGGGTAAACTCTGGGCGTCTGGGCGCGTCTGGATCAGTGACGTTTGGCACAATCGGCGCCGGCTGCCAGACGCCACCCGCCGTCTTTCATATTCACATAGGAGCTGCGCATGGGAACTATCCATGTCACCTGGGTGCAGGGTAAGACGTTCATCGGCACAGACAGCACCAATCACTCGGTGGTCATCTCGTCGCCCGCGGACGGCGTGGGCATGAAGCCGTCTGACCTGCTGCTGGTCGCCCTGGCGAGCTGCACCGCTTACGATGTGGTCAACATCCTGGAGAAGAAGCACGCCCACATCACCGGCGTGCAGGTGAGCGCCGCCGGCGAACAACTGCCCGAAGCGCCCTGGACGTTCACCAAAATCCATCTGCGCTACGTCGTCACGGGCATCGACGTGAAGGCCGAGGACGTGGCCAAAGCCATCGAACTGTCCGAGCAGAAGTACTGCTCGGTGTCTGCCACCCTGAAAGCGACCGTGGACATCACCTACGATTTCGAGGTTCAGGAGGCCGCCGCTTATGCTCATCAGCCATGACGACGACGCCAAACGCAGCCTGCTGGCGCAAGCCCGCGTGATCGCTGTGGTTGGCCACTCGGACAACCCGGCCCGCACCAGCTACCAGATCGCCCAGTACCTGCGCCGCGTCGGCTACACCGTCTACCCGGTGAACCCGACGGTGGCCGAGATCGACGGCCAGCCCAGCTACGCCGCGCTGAAAGACGTGCCGGAACCGGTGGATATCGTGGACGTGTTCCGCCGGTCGGAGAACCTGCCGGAGATCGTGCAGGAGGCGATTGCAGTCGGCGCGAAGGCCGTCTGGGCGCAGCTCGGCGTCTACCACGAGGAGGCCGGCAAGCAGGCGGCCGAGGCCGGCTTGCAGGTGGTGATGGACGCCTGCATCAAGGTGGAACATCAGCGCTTGCTGAGCTGAAGGCGAGCGCCGCTGCCGCAAAGGCTAAGCCCTCCGCGGAATCGCAAATACACACTAGCGCACAGACGCGCCCAGCGGGGCAGACCGATGAGTTTGCCCTGCAGCATGGTGACTTTTACAGATCGGCGCCGCAGGTTGACGCGGCAGCCCTGGCCTAGACTGCCAGACTGCTTGACAAAGGCGCGCGTTTTGTCATATGCTGTCAACGAAGAAACTGTAACATTACGACAGCTTACAGACAGCGTGCAGCCATCACGCTGACCGAACGCAGCCTAGTGAGTGACCGCCATGCTAGAAATGCCTAAACGTATTTGGATCGAGCTACACACCGATACCGCTGTGCCCGACTCCTGCGATGTGATCGTCGAAACCGACAGCGGCAAGCTGTATACGGCGCTGTTCGTCACCTTCCCCTACTTGCAGCGGCAGATGGATCTGACCTACGCGGTGAGCAAGCAGCTCCCAGACACGCCGCCCGTGCGGTACGCCGTCTTGGAGACGCCGCACATTCTGGTCGAGAACCTGGAACGCGACACCATCGAAGATACCATCGACAACCTGCTGGCGCTGGACGTCTTCGAGGGACTGTTCACGCTGGTGACTGAGGACGAAGAGACCGCCGCCCGAACGCCCGACCTCGGCAAGCGCGCGACCACCGAAGTCGCCGCGGTCGTGCTGTCCGAAGTCCTGGTGGTCGAAGGCTGATCCGCGCCTGACCAAGAGCCGATAAGCCGTCTATAATACGCCAGGGCGCGCCGGCAGCGTCCTGGCGTTTGCTATTTCTCGGCGTTCGCGAACCGGCCTGACGCCGGACTGGGTTTCACAGCCCGCTACACCAAGTTACGGAGAGCTTATGTCAGCCGCACGTTATCAGGACAGCTTGTTGTACCGCATCCGCCATTCGGCGGCGCACATCATGGCCCAGGCCATGCTGGAGCGCTTTCCAGAGGCGCACATCGCCATCGGCCCGCCGATCGAGGACGGCTTCTACTATGACTTCGACCTGCCGCGTCCGATCACCGAAGACGATCTGCGCTGGGTCGAGGAGCGCATGAAAGCCATCATCCGCGAAGGCCATCCCTTCACCGTGCGCGAGGTGACGCCCGACGAGGCGCGCGCCTTCTTCAAAGACCAGCCCTACAAGATCGAACTGATCAACGATCTGGTGGCGGGGCGCGTGGACGAAAACGGCAACCAGGTCGCCGCGCCGGCCGACAAGATCACCTTCTGGACGCAGGCCACGTTCACCGATCTGTGCCGCGGCCCGCACGTGAGCAACACGCGCGACATCAACCCCGACGCCATCAGCATCACCTTCAAGCCGCCGGCGGGCGCGTACTGGCGCGGGGACGAAAATCGCGAACAGCTCACGCGCATCTACGGCACTGCCTGGGAGACGCCGGAGCAGCTTCACGAGTACCTGCACCTGCTAGAAGAAGCCAAGCGCCGCGATCACCGCATCCTGGGCGAGAAACTGGGGCTGTTCACCATCAGCCCGCTGGTGGGCAAAGGCCTGCCGCTGTGGAAGCCCTACGGCGCCGTGCTGCGCGACACGCTCGAACGCTGGCTGCGCCAGACCCAGATTGACAACGGCTACCTGCCGGTGGTCACGCCGCACATCGCCAAGCTGGATCTCTACAAGACGTCCGGCCACTATCCTTACTACAAGGACAGCCAGTACGCGCCGATCCAGGTGGACGAGGACGAATTCCTGCTGCGGCCGATGAACTGCCCGCACCACATCATGATCTACAAGAGCGAGCTGCGCTCTTACCGCGACCTGCCAGTGCGCCTGGCCGAGTTCGGCACGGTCTACCGCTACGAGCAGTCCGGCGAGCTGACCGGGCTGACGCGCGTGCGCGGCTTCACCGTGGACGACGCCCACCTGTTCGTCACGCCCGATCAACTGCTGGACGAATTCAAGCGCGTCGTCCAGCTCATCCAGGACATCTTCACCTCGCTAGGGCTGACCGACTTCCGCGCCCGCGTAGGCACGCGCGACCCCGAAAGCGACAAATACGTGGGCGACGACGCGCTGTGGGAACAGGCGACCCAGGCCATCATCCAGGCCTGCCAAGAACTCGGCCTGCGCTACACGGTGGAGGCCGGCGAAGCGGCTTTCTACGGCCCGAAGCTGGACTTCATGGTGCGCGATGTGCTCAAGCGCGAATGGCAGTTGGGGACGGTGCAGGTAGATTACAACCTGCCGGCGCGCTTCGACCTGGAGTACGTGGCCGAAGACAACAGCCGCCAGCGCCCGGTGATGATCCACCGCGCCCCGTTTGGCAGCTTGGAACGCTTCATCGGCATCTTAATCGAACACTTCGCCGGGGCGTTTCCGGTGTGGCTGGCCCCAGTGCAGGCGGTGCTGATCCCGGTCACCGACCGGCACATCGAGCCGGCGGAGCGCATCGCCGCCCAACTGAAAGCCCACGGCCTGCGCGTCGAGGTAGACCGCGGCAAAGCGCGCATGGGCGGCAAAATCCGCGAAGCGCGCGAGCGCCAGATCCCCTACATGCTCATCATCGGCGACCGCGATGTCGAGGCCGGCACGGTCAGCGTCCGGCTGCGCACCGACGAGGACCTGGGGGCGATGCCGGTGGCCGATTTCATCGCGCTGGCGGTGAACAAGGTGGAGAGCCACGCCCTCGACCTGACGTGAACGCCGCGCCGCCCTCATCGTATCAGCCATTCTCTGAGAGGTGGGGGCGGCGCGGCTCAAGCCGGCGGCCGCTGGCGCACGAACAGCAGGCTGGGGGCGGCGATGCCCACGGCGATCGCCCCCAGGATGAGCGCCGTCTTGATGCTGTCGATCGCCACGTCGGTCAGGATGAAGGTGCGGGCGGCGGCGTCTGCATACGGCAGGCGCAGCAGGCCGAGCATCGCCTGAAACGCCAGCGCCCCCGGAACCATCGGGATAGCGCTGCTGACCGTGAACACCAGCGCCGGGGCGTGCCAGCGCCGGGCGAACAGCACGCCGATGAAGCCGATGAGCGTGGCGCCCGCCAGCGTCGCCACCTCGACGCCGAGGTCCAGTTGGAGCAGCAGCGACCGCGTCATATGGCCGACGGCCGCCAGGATGGCGCAGCCCGGCAGCGTCCGCACCGGCACATTGAACAACATTGAGAAGCCGATGGCGGCCACGGCCGACCACAGCGCGTCTTCCAGCAGCAAGGGCAGCAGGCTCAAACCGGTCACAGCCCACGCACCCCCATCACCTGGATCGCCAGCGCCAGCCCCAGCGCGATGCTGAGCGAGACCAGGCCGCCGATGATGCCGCGCGTGATGCCGGTCACCATGTGCCCCTTGATCAAGTCCTCGGCGGAATTGATGAGCGACACTCCCGGCACGAGCAGCAGCACCGAGGCCGCCAACGCCGTCTGCGGCTGCTGGCTGAGCTGCAAGCGAGCGGCCAAGCTGGCCAGCACGCCGGCCACGAACGCCGTGACGATGGTGACCAGAAATAGGTTGTAATGCAGCCGGTTCAGCTCCTGGCGCACCACCATCGCCACAGCGGCGGCGACGAACGTCACGGCGAACACCGGCAGGTCGCCGCCGAACAGCCGGCCGAAAGCGGCGCAGGCCAGCCCGACCATCACCACCACCAGCCAGCGATTATAATGCGACCCGATCCGGCTGATACGCTCCAGCTCCTGGCGCACGCCGAAGCGATCCAGCTCGCCGTCCTCCACCCGCCGGCTCAAGCGGTTGATCGCCGACACGATCGTCATGTTGACGTTCAGGCCGATCACCCGGCGAATCTTGGTGCGGAACTCCTCGCCGCTGATGGTGGTCACGGCGATGACGTTGGGCGAGACCAGGATGTCCATCCAATCGCAGCCCAGCGCCGTCCCCAGCCGGTGGATGGTCTCCTCGATGCGCTCCGCATCGGAGCCGTTTTGCAGCAGCAGTTGGCCAGCCCACAGCGACAGATCGATCACGTCGCGCAGCGCTTCCCGGCTGAGCGGTGGTTTGGCGGCGGACACTTTAGCAGCCTGCATAAGACTTTTCCTCGTGATGCCGTGTACAATGGTCGCAGACAGCGTAACACACAATGATTAAGGGTGATGAGGTGCAGCGATGATCCAACGCATTCGGCAGGGACGCCGCGCCCTGATGACGACCTTCGGCATCCTGCTGGCCGCCGCTGCCGGCGTCATGGTGGGCGGCGCGCTGGCCGCTATCCTGGTGACGACGCTGTGGGGGCCGCAGCCGCTGTGGATGCTGCGGCGAGGCTGATGATGGTGATCTCCGGCCGGCAGTTGAAACGGACGCGCGGCTGGATGACGCCCAGCCCCCGGTTGGTGTACTGGATCATCGAGCCGACCTGGTAGCGCCCGGCCGGGTACTTCTTGCCCAGAGGCGGCAGCACCGGCGGTCCTACGACAG
>CALAJK010000041.1 GCA_937922795.1 uncultured Anaerolineae bacterium | reverse complement strand
GCTCCCGCCGCGCTGGGTCGACGATGCCGTACTCCGGCACGCCGGCGCGGGCATAGGCGAACAGCTTGACCTTCTCGTCGTAGTCGGCGCTGCCGGGGGACAGCACCTCGATGATCAAGTCGGGGACGCCGAAGATGCGCCTGTCGTGGATGATGTCCCGGCGCTCGGCGCGCACCGCCACGAAGTCGGGCTGCACCGGGTCGCAGTTCGGCATGAACACCCCCACCGGCGCGAAGATCACCTCGGCCAAACCGCGCTCTTCCGCCGGCAGCCCGACCAGCATCACCAGCCGCTTGATGATCCACTGGTGGTAATAGCTCGGCGCGGTGGACATGTACAAGCTCCCGTCAATGATCTCGTAGCGGCGGCCGTCACCGGGCAGCGCCTCCCAGTCGGCGCGTGTCCACTGCCCCTGCGGCGGCCCGACCACCGCGCTGGCATCGGTTGGGATCACCAGTGTCGCCATCGGCTGTGCACCTCGTGAACGGTTTCGCCTCTTCTCTAAATTAATTCTACTGGAAAGTCTGAGCGCTATTCCCACTCGATAGTGCCAGGAGGCTTGCTAGTGATGTCGTAGACCACGCGGTTGACGCCCTTGACCTCGTTGACGATGCGGCTGCTGGCGCGGGCTAACAGGTCGTAGGGCAGCCGCGCCCAGTCGGCGGTCATGAAGTCGTCGGTGGTCACGGCGCGCAGGGCGATGACTTCCTCGTAGGTGCGGTTGTCGCCCATCACGCCCACGCTCTTGACCGGCAGCAGCACGGCGAACGCCTGGGCTGTGCCCTGGCGCAGCAGGCCGGCAGCGGCCAGCTCCTCGGTGAAGATGGCGTCCGCCGCCCGCAGCGTCTCCAGACGCTCCCAAGTCAGCTCGCCCAGACAGCGCACCGCCAGACCGGGGCCGGGGAATGGCTGCCGCCATACGATCGAGTCGGGCAGTCCGAGCGCGCTGCCGACTTTGCGCACTTCATCTTTGAACAGGTCGCGCAGCGGCTCGACCAGCTCGAACTGCAAGTCAGGCGGCAGCCCGCCAACGTTGTGGTGGCTCTTGATCATCTTGGACTGCTGACTGCTGGCGGCGCTTTCGATCACATCCGGGTAGATCGTGCCCTGCGCCAAGAAGCGAACCCCTTCCAACCGGCAAGCGGCGGCGGCGAAGGTGTCGATGAACAGTTTACCGATGAGTTTGCGCTTGGCTTCCGGCTCGGTGACGCCGCGCAGCTCGTCCAGGAAGTCTTCAGCGGCGTCTACGGCGATTAGGTTGACGCCCTGCTGGTCGCGGAACACCCGCACCACCTCGGCTGGCTCATCTTTGCGCAGCAGACCGGTGTTGACGAAGATGGCGGTCAGTTGGTCGCCGACCGCCCGCTGAAGCAGCGCCGCTGCGACGGCCGAATCGACGCCGCCGCTGAGGCCGAGCAGCACCCTTTCGCCGCCGACCTGCCGGCGCACGGCGGCGATGGCGTCCTCGATGAACGATGATGGCGACCAGCCCGCCGCGCAGCCGCACACGCCGAACAGGAAATTGTGCAGGATGTCCGCCCCGCGCGGCGTGTGCGCCACCTCCGGGTGGAACTGTACGCCGTACAGTCGGCGCCCCGGGTCGCCTATGGCGGCGTAGGCGGCGTTATCCGAGGCGGCCAGGCCGACGAAGCCCGGCGGCGGCGTCTCGATGCGGTCGCCGTGCGACATCCACACGTCCAGCGACTCCGGCAGGCCGGCCAGCAGCGGGCTGTCGGCGCGGCGGACGATACGCGCCAGGCCGTACTCGCGGGCGGCCGCCGGAGCGACTACCCCGCCCAGAGCGTGCGTCAGCGCTTGCATGCCGTAGCAGATGCCCAGGATGGGCAGGGCGTCGCCGGCCAGCAGCCAGCGCGGAAGCTGAGGCGCGCCCAGCTCGTAGACGCTGCTAGGTCCTCCAGACAGGATGACGCCGCGCGGGCTGTGGCGCGTCACCTGAGCGGGATCGGCGTCGTACGGGAACACCTCAGCGTACACGCCCTGTTCGCGTACGCGCCGCGCGATGAGCTGGGTGTACTGTGAGCCGAAGTCGAGGACGGCGATGCCGCCGTGGCGGGGGTCGGTCATCGGTCGGCGAACACGATCTGGCCGTCGTCCATGCTGATGATGGTGGCCAGCGCTTCGATCGGGATATCGGTATAGCCGGCCTCGTGCAGCGCTGCGCGCCCGCCCTCGAAGGTCTTTTCGACCACCACGCCCACGCCGACCAGCTTCGACTGGGCGCTCTTGACCATGCGAGCCAGCGCCAGCAGCGTCTTGCCAGACGCCAGGAAATCGTCAATGATGAGCACGTTTTCGCCGGCGCGCAGGAACTCGGCTGACACCAGCAGGTTGACCTCGCCGCCTTTAGTGTGGCTGGGGGCGGTCTCCAGGAATACCGGCCCGGACATGGTGATCGGCTTGAGCTTACGGGCGTAGACCAATGGCACATTCATCACCATGGCGGTGGTCAGCGCCGGGGCGATGCCGGAGATCTCCGCCGTGAGGATGCGGTCAACCGGCACACCGGCGAAGCGCCGCGCCAGCTCTCGCCCCATATCCATCATCAAACTGGGGTAAATCTGGTGGTTGAGAAGACTGTCAATCTTGAGAATGCCGCTGCCGAGGTTCTGTCCCTCGGCTAAGATGCGGTCTTTCAACGCCTGCATGTCTGTCCTATCCCCCTGCTGGTGAGCCGCCGCCGGCCTCCTCATAGACCTCGGCGTAGATGACCTCGAACGAGCGCGCCGGGAAGCGCTTTTGCAGTTCGGCCCCGGCTTCCTGCCCTGGACGCGAGCGCAGGCTGGCCTCCATCTGCGCCTGGTCGTCGAAGTAAAGTTCCAGGATGCGATGGTAGGGTGCAGCGCCCAGCGGGCTGCCCAGCACGTCCACCACCTGCCGCCGGATGAGGTGCGGCATGCGCTCTGCCTGCGCCAAAAAAGCGTTGTAAGCGTCTTCAAAGGCGGTCGTATTGGCCGGCTTCAGAAAGATGATCATGAATTTGACCATGTGATGGCCCCCGCTGGGATACGAAAAAGCCGGGCTGCTGCGCACAACCCGGCTGCATTATAACGCGCGGCTGGCAGGACTCCCTACTTGTCTTCGCGCAGCAGCAGCCCGATGATCAGGCCGACGATGAAGGCCACGATGACGGCGCGCATCGGGTTCTTGCGCACCACGCGCACCGCTTCATCGCCCATCTGCTCGACCGAACGGTCGCGCAGGAAAGCAGCCGCCTTCTCCAGCCCTTTGGCGATCTCGTCGGCGCCCTGTTTCACGTCGCCAGCAGCGCCGGCCTCGCGGGCTTCCTTGCGGATGGTTTCGGCGGCGGCGAACAACTGCTTGGCGGCCTCTTTGCGCACGTCGTTGGCGCGCTGGCGGAGCTCGCGCCCCAACTCGCGGGACTTGGCGGCCACATCCTGGGCGGCGTCGGCCAGCGTTTCGCCCACCCCATTGGTGCTGTCAGTCATGGTTGTTCCCTCCTCACCATTACGAAGAGTATAGCACAGTTTGGAGGGGTGGGGGTAGGCTGGCCAGAACATTGAGCAGGGCTATCAAATCCGAATTGAGGACAGGTCTACGACAGATCACGATGGTTTTCATAGTGAATGACGCGGCGGTTCTTATAGGTGCAGCCAAGGGGCACGATATAATACGCAGCATGAGCCATTTACTGTCATCTATCCGCTGCCGGTGGACGAGCGGCGCGCTGCTGATCGTCGTCATCCTAGCGGCGCTGCTGGCGCTCGATCTGCGCGGACAGGGTCTGGTCTGGCAGGGATTGTGGTGGCTGACCGGCGAGGAGACGCCGCTGGCGCAGGCGCGCGGCCTGGTCGAGTACCTGGGCAACTTCCTGCGCGTCCCGCCGCGCACAGCCCCTGATGTACCGGTCAACCACGCCGGCGTCAACCCCTATGGCGTCAATACCTTCCTGCAGCAGGAGGTCGAGCCGGCCAAGCGCGAACACCAAGTGCAGATGATCGCCGCCGCCGGCTTCACTATGATCCGCCAGCAGTTCCCCTGGGAAGACATCGAGATTCACGGGCGCGGCGATTTCACCGACCGGCGCAACGATCTGGACGGCGACGGCCAACCCGACGCCGTGGACGCCTGGGCGAAGTACGATCAGATCGTCGCCCTGGCCGAACAGTACGGCCTGACCATTCAAGCGCGGCTGGATAACCCGCCGGCCTGGACGCACGCTGACCCCGCCATCGGCTCATTCGCCCCGCCGGATGACGTGCAGGATTTCGTTAACTACGCCGTGACGGTTGCCGAGCGCTACCGAGGTCGCATCCGCTACTACCAGATCTGGAACGAGCCGAACATCTACCCGGAGTGGGGCGAACGGCCGGTGAACCCGGAAGCCTACACTGACCTGCTGTGCCGCACCTACCGGGCACTAAAGGCGGTTGACCCGCAGATCGTGGTCATCAGCGGGCCGCTGTCGCCCACCGTGTCCTTAACGCCCGAAAACTTGAGCGATCTGATCTTCCTACAGCGGATGTATGACGCTGGCGCAGGCGCGTGTTTCGATGTGATGTCCGCCCAGGGATACGGCTTCTTCAGCGGGCCGACTGACCGCCGGCTGCGCCCGCTGACGCTGACCTACGCCCGCCACCTGTACATCCGTGACTTGATGGTGGCCAACGGCGACGCTCACAAGCCGATCTGGATCAGCGAGGCCGGCTGGAACCCAGTGCCCGGCCCAGACGAAGCGCCGGAGATCGTCGGGCGCTATAACTTCGGCCAGGTGACCGAGGCCCAGGCGGCGCGCTACCTGCCGCTGGCGTATCAGCGTGCTCAAGAAGAGTGGCCGTGGGTAGGCAACATCAGCGCCTGGTTCTTCAAACGCGCCGACGATTCGGAACGCGGCCAGGCCTTCTACTACTTCCGTATGGTTGAGCCAGATTTCACGCCGCTGCCGGTCTACCACGCTATGCAGGCCTTCGTCGCTAACCAGCAGCCAGCGCTGTATCCCGGCGTCTACCAAGGTGAACATTGGGCGGTACGGGCTCGCGACGCCCGGCTGGTGGACGCGCCCGGCGCTCAGTTCGGCCAGGCGCTGCAATCCCGCGAGGTCACCTTTGACGCGGTCGGCACGGCGGTGCGGGTGCGCTGGCGGGGCGGCGGCGAGGCGCTCAACGTGGAAGTTGACGGCCGGAATACCGCCATCGGCGGGCACTGTACCCGCCCATTGGGCGGCGACGAGTGGCACTTCACGCTGCTGTGCAGCGCGCTCACGCCGGGACGGCATACGTTCCGCCTGACGCCAGTAGCCGATGAGCCGTTCCTGCTGGACTCGATCACGGTGGTCAATCGGACGTATGAGAACCTCGCCCCGCTGGTCGCCGCCATCGGCGCGCCGCTGAGCGTGCTGGCGCTGGCGTGCTGGCGCGGTCTGCGCGAGCGGCGGCAGGCGCGGCCTGCCCAAGCTAGATTGGTTTAAGAACCTTTCCGCGCTGAAGAGATGGAACAGCGCCAGGCTTGGAGCTTATGCATCAACACACATGGGTGGATCACAGCCGGTCAGGAGGTGTTGCAGGGGCGCGCCGGTGTGTGCGCCTGACGGGGCCGAGGCAGATACATCAGTTTGTCCCTGCAAGAACCATTGCAGCCTTTCGCAGACCTGCGCTGAGTTTTGATGCGTTTGCCGTCGCAAAGACGTTGCGCTGTCTTGAAACAGGCGAGGATGCGGCCGCGCCCCGACGACTCCAAGTATGGCTAGTCTGGCTATCGGGGGAGCGCCGCCGGGTTGACGACGTTCTTGTACTCGCCCCGCGTCAGCGCGGCGACCACCAGTTCCGCCGCCTCAATCGCCACTGCCACCTGAGCCTCTTCGGTGCTCGCCCCCAGATGCGGCGTGTCGATCACGCCTGGCAGCCCGATCAGCGGATGATCGGGAGGAGGCGGTTCGTCCTCGTACACATCCAGCGCCGCGCCAGCCACCCGCCCGCTGCGGATCGCCTCGGCCAAGTCGCCCTCGTGGATGAGCGCGCCGCGAGCGGCGTTGATCAGGCGGACGCCGGGCTTCATGCGGGCCAGGGTCTCGCGATTGATCATGTGGCGGGTTTCGTCGGTGACGACGCTGTGTAGCGTGATGTAGTCGGCGCGGGCGTACAAGTCGTCCAGGCTGACCATCTCCACGCCCAGATCGCGGCCTAGATCGGCCGGCACAAATGGATCGTGGGCGATGACCGTCATCTCGAAGGCCAGCGCCCGTTTGGCGATAGCCCGGCCAATGCGGCCAAAGCCGACGATGCCCAGCGTCTTGCCGCGCAGTTCAGTGCCCATATAGCTTTTGCGATCCCACTGGCCGCTGGCCAGCGAGGCATGCGCCTGCGGGATGTGCCGCGCCAGCGCCAGCATCAAGCCGAAGGTCAGTTCGGCGGTGGCGACCGTGTTGCCGTCAGGCGTGTTCATGACGGCGATGCCGTGCGCGGTGGCGGTTTCCAGATCGACGTTGTCCACGCCGACGCCGGCGCGGGCGATCACCTTCAGCCGGGGCGCGGCTTGGATCAGTTCGGCGTCGGCTTTGGTGGCGCTGCGAATGATGAGCGCATCGGCGTCGGCGATGGCGGCCAGCGTCTCCGCGCGTTTCATCTGTCCCGGCGCGGTCACCTCCAGCCCGGCGGCGGCCAAGATTTCGACGGCGCGCGGGTGCACGCTGTCAGGCACTAATACACGGTAGGTCATAGCATCTCCTCGCGTCGAATCCCTGAGCGACGACTCATCATCGGGCGGTCGGCGGCCAAACGTCCCTAGGCGGTTGTTCACCTACCCAGGCGAGGAACGCCAGCAGCGCCTCGGCCTCGGCAGGGGCCAGCCCCAGCGGCGGCATCAGCCGTCCATTAGCGGCGACGGTTTCCGGCGATGTCAGCAGCCGGCGCAGATCGTCCGGCGCGCGGCGGACTGCCACGCCGGTCAAGTCCGAAGCGTACATGCTTCCCTGCCCGTACAACGCGTGGCAGCCCTCGCAGCCGTGCAGACGCCACAGCCCGATGCCGGCAGCGATCTCGGACGGCAGCGGGCGGGCGATGGGTAGGCTAGCGCTCACGCTGACCAGCAGTCCGCCGCCGAACGCTAGGCAGCCGATGAAAAAGGCGCGCAGAGTGTTCACAACGCCCTGGCCAGCCGCAGGGCCGCGTAGACCAGGGCGGCCAGCAGCGCGACCAGGCACAACCAGGCTGCCAGACGCCAGCCGATGCTGAACAAGAGTGGGCGTTCGACCAACACAGACCTCGGCCTGAAAGATGATGAGCGCGCCCTAATTGTAGCCAGATGACGACTGCCCGGCAAAAGGCGCATTGACGCTCTCAAGGCGCGCCAGCTATACTTGCCTCAGATGCGCTTGATATTCAACAGGTAGAACCATGAGCGAAGCCGCTCCCCCGATTGATCCCGAACTGCTGGCGCTGCTGCGCTGCCCGGTCGCCGTCCACTACAAAGACAAAGGCGATGACCCCGGCCGGCTGGAACTGGTCAAAGGCTGTTGGCTGGTGTGCGCCGACTCCGGCTACAAGTAT
The DNA here is from genome assembly GCA_937922795.1 of uncultured Anaerolineae bacterium. Classification (GTDB taxonomy): domain Bacteria; phylum Chloroflexota; class Anaerolineae; order Aggregatilineales; family Phototrophicaceae; genus CFX2. The sequence continues at coordinate 35,997 of CALAJK010000041.1, read as the reverse complement.
CCTATCCGCGATGGGCTGCCGATCATGCTGGTGGAAGAGGGCGCGAAATGGAAAGACGTGGCGGTAGAGGATCTGCCAGTGCCGCCGCCGGCGGAGTGATCTGAACGGGACAGCCTCCCCTCACTAAAGTCCAGGTCAGCTAGTCCCCCATTGGCATCAAAGGCTGACGCCCACAGCGCGTGCTGTCTTCCAGGCTGCTCGCCGCAGCTCACGGCCGGCGCGGCGGCAGCTCGCCAATCAGCACTAGGGCGTAGCCGCCGAAAGTGCCACCGCCCCGACTGCGCAGTTCGAGCGTCAGCAGATCAGGGCTGCCCGGCGTCAGCCGCAAGCCGGCATCGTTGCGGTCGCCGCGCAGCGTAGCGCCGCCGCGGTCGTTGAGCGTGATGACCGCGCCGTCGAAAGTGGGCACATCGCCGCAGTCCCCTCGGCCGGCGTCGTCGCACATCTGATCAGCCTCGATGACGCTCATGAACGGGTCAAGCCGGCTGTTTGGGGCGGCGACCATGTAGACCAGCAGCTCGGTGCTGCGAGCCGCCAGCGGGCCGACGCCCACTTCGACGGTGTCCACATCCCGCGCCGGGTCAATGGTGAAGCCCTCGATGAGCGCCAAGTAACGCCCTGGCGCGCCGTCGCGGCTGGCGAGCGTGAGGGTGATCGTCCCGGCGTTTTCAGCGCCGCTGATGGCTAACTGCGCCGCTGTGTCCAGCGTCTCAGCCGTGATCTGCCGCGTCTCGCCGCCGGGCAGCGTGAAGGCGTCGCCCACCGTCCGCTGGGCGTCGGTGGTGCATTCTTCGAAGTCTGGTTGGTTGGCGAAAGTGGCGCGGATGGCTGGCTTGAGCCCATCCAGGCCGTAGATAGTGATGCGGTGCAGTCGATCAGCGATGAAATCGTCGGCGAACTGCAGCGTGGCGACGGTCGTGGCCTCAAAATCCTGGCAGCGAAAGACTACCGGCTGGACTGCGCCCTGAGCGGCTGGGGGCGGATTGGCGCGGCGCAGCCGCAGCATATATGTCCCGGTGGACGTGCCCTCGGCGCTGCCGGCGCGCGTCGCCACGATGGTGTACTGGCCATCTGCTGGGGCGGTATATTCCAGCCGCACTGTCGCGTTAGGGGCTCCCTCTTCACTGCGCGCGAGCGCGTCGCCGCTGGGGCCGAGGATGGCCAGCATCGGTTCCAGTCCGCCGGCAGCGGCCATGTCCAGCACCAGGATGTCGCCGCGGGCGGCCTGCACCTGCCACCAGTCGAAGAACGCCGCCGCCGTGATGCTGTCCTCGACGACAGCATCGTATTGAATCGGGCTGACTGTCGGGGCGTCCTGCGCCAGCGCCGGCCAGAAAGCCCTGAGCGCCAGCACCGCTAACAGAAAGATGAGCCGCATCGGTCTGTCTCATATGCTCACAATCACTGCCGGAATTCTACGACGACGGCGGCCAGGAATCAAATAGGGGTGGAGCGCTAAGCCCCACCCCCCTACTGAACGGTTGGCTGGCAGCGGCTAGGCGGGTTGAGCCGCCAGTTCGCTGATGGTCATTTGCAGCACGTCAGGGTGCAGCATGCCGGCGATCGCCTCTTGAGACGCCTGCACTGCATACGACGAGTCTTGAGCGCCAGGGTTGGCCTCCTGGTAAGCGCAGTAAGAGATCAGACGATTCACCTCACGAGCCAATTCGCCGACGCTGGCGCTGTCCATCGTCGTGTGCCGCCGCCACCAGGCGCACGGCGGCTGGCGTGGGTTCTCCAGCGCTGCTGGATCGAGCAGCTTGGCGACAGCCTGCTGGCCGGTCACTACGCGGCGATGGAGCGTCAGAGCCTCCTGTGGGCTGGCCGGCGTTAATTCGTACCGGCGGCCGTATTTGGCCTCAAACGTGGTACATAACTGCGTCAACTCGGCGACCTTCATCGCAAGCTCTAAAGCGCGGGTAGTGTTCATGGTGTTGCTCCTTTCGCCTACGATGACCGACGCGACGACGCGAGGTCATTTAACCTTGATTTAATAAATTTTACTTTTTCTTAAATATCATGTCAATACAAGATTTGTGCAGATTCTGAATATTTCTCTTAAAGCAGGCATCTGGATGCGGCGCAGCGGGGCACAGGCTGCGCGCAGCCTGTACTACACGGCGGTCCTCGCGCTGTGGCGAATTGCGGATGCGGAACGAATGGACGTAGAGTATCGCCGGCGTCCTACTCGCCCGCTTTGACAGCAGCGCCGAGGAGAAGATGGCCAGCGCCTGCGAGAAGCGGGTGGCCGGCATGATCGCCAGCTGTCACCGCCATGACGGCTGAGGCTGGCGTTCGTCAATCATCATAACGTCAGTTCCAGGAGATCAGATGATCGAGCTGGGGAGCTCTGCGCGAGCGCGCAGCGGCGGCGCGGCGGACGTCTGGGGGCAGCAGGCCGGCGATGGCTGCCTGGGCATCGGCCACGTCCCAGAATTCGCCCTGGGTCGGCGCGGCTTCCTGGAAGGTGCAGCAGGCGATCAGATGGTTGGCCTCACGCGCCAGTTCGCTCACAGCCGTCGCCGCCGGCACCGGCTGGCGCTGATGCCAACCAGACAGCGGCTCAAGCGGATTGGCCAGTGCCTCAGGGTCGAGCAGACGGGCGATTGCGAGTTGTTGACTGAAGATGGCGGTTTGCAGACGGTGGGCTTCGGCGGGAAGTTCCAGGGGGACGGCGGGGACATGGCCATACTTGGCCTGGAAGAGCGTCACCAGCCGCGTTAACTCAGCGGCGCAGGCGGCGATAGCCAGCGCGCGGTCTGCGTTCATGAACGATGCCTCATCTTAGCGGACAGATTGACACGAAGTCTACCACGGCCTGTCTGCCCAAACAATGTGAAATGAGGCGCAAATAGGCTCCGGTTCGTCCTACCGCTGAAGGCCGGCGGCGGTGTGGGCAGCGCTAAAATCAGTCTTGGTCCAAGGACGGGTCTGGATAGCCGTCGTCGCCTTCGACCGACACGACTTCCGCGTCGACGATCTCGCCGTCGAGCGAGGCGTAGTAGACCGGATCGTCCAGGATGTCTCGGAATTCCAGAGGATCATCGGTCTCCAGGATCACCGTCACATTGAGCGTGATCCGATATGTCATGGCTCGCCTCCTGAAAATCCAGTGCGCCAGCACACCGCAGCGCGGCGGTCCCTTATACCTTTAAGATGGGGCGGCGGGTATATCGTCCTGGTGCACGGTGTCCAGCGTGAAGCTGCACTGAGGGCGGGCGACCGAAACGAACGGATAAGTCTCGGCGGTGGGTGGGCTGATGCGCGCTTGGTCATAGCCGCATGTAGGACATACAGCGAAGCCGTGGACGATTTCCTGCGCCGACCGCATCTGCGCCAGACGGATCCTCAAATTGGCCTTCTCGATCGGATCGCGCCAGTATACCTAAGCGCGGTCTGCGAGTCGTGAGATCTGTCCGTCAAACGCAATTTTCATGAGATGCTCGGTTTTGGCGCAATAAAAGAACGCCCGCGTCAGGCGGGCGCTGCGGGGTGCGTGCCTGGAGGGATTCGAACCCCCGGCCCTTTGCTCCGTAGGCAAATGCTCTATCCGCTGAGCTACAGGCACTCATCAACACGCATATCGTAGCACGAGCAGCCTGCCGGGTCAAGGCTCAGCCCGCCGGGGAAAATGTATGCGCTGTTGAGGGTGACCGCGTAAGCAGCAAGGCGCTCGCATGGCGGCGCTTCTCAAGGTGCGGCACGGCTGGAGTATGCTACAGTGAAGGTATACAGAGAGCCGTTCTGGGAGGATGTATGCCGGATATCATCCGTTATGACGAACTCACCTGGCCGGAGGTCGCCGATCTGCCGCGTTCGCTGCCCTTGGTGCTGCCGATTGGCGGCGGCTATGCTCCGGAGGCGATCGCCGCCGCGCTGGGCGAAGAGCGTTTTGCCCTGCTGCCGGCTGTCCCTTACGGCTGGGAAGACAGCCTGCTCCCGGTGGGGGCGGAGATGCTGTGGCGCTATGTGGCTGGCATCTTCAGCGGCCCGCAGGAGGAAGGCTTTGAGCGGCTGTTCGTCGTTCATGCGGGCTGCGAAGACCTGGAGTCGCCGGGCGTGCGCCAGTTTCGGCTAGATCGCGCCGAGACGACACCGGATGCGCTGGTGATGGCTACCTCTGAGCGCGTTGTGCTGATCCCCTGCGGCCACACTGAGCAGCACGGCTATCACCTGCCGCTGAACACCGACACACTCATCATCGACGCCATCGCCCGCGGCGTGGTGCAAGCCGTCCCGCAGCGAGCTGAAATGCTGCCGACGCTGCCCTACGGCGTCAGCACGCATCGCCGGGCTTTCGCCGGCACTTTCAACGTCGGCGGGCGGGTGTTCGAGGACTGGATGCTGACGGTCATCGGGGCGCTGGTCGCGCGCGGCGCCGACCGCTTCTACCTGATGAGCGGCCATGGCGGCAACTGCTCGTTTTTAGTCAATGCCGTTAAGTATGCCGGCGAACGCTACCGGGGCATCTTCGCCGCCACCGCCTGGCTGCATACGGCTGGCCACCTGGGCGCGCCTGCGCTGGAACGCTACCGCCGGTCAGGGCGCGGCGGCATGGGCCACGCCTGCGAGCTGGAGACGTCTTACCTGCTGCACCTGCGGCCTGACCTGTGCCGGATGGAACGAGTCGTGGACGAGACTGATTTCATCAGCACCCCCAACTACTACATGGACTGGGTCGAGGACGGCGCGCTGATCGCCAATCCACCCTGGGAGGACGATACGACCTCTGGCAGCTATGGCGCCGGCAGCCTGGCCACAGCCGAAAACGGCGCGCGCTGGCTGGAGATCGCTATCCAGGAGAAGGTAGACCATGTGGAGGAGATCCACGAGCAGCAGCGCCGGCGGTTGGCGCGGCGGGCGGCGAAGAAATACGCCACTATCGAGGCGGCCATCCCCCTCCGGTGAGCGCCATAATTCGCGCTAAACGCGCCGACAGGGTATAGTTAGGCGGCGTGAACACCGAATCGTAAGCTGCGCTGACGGGCGCGTAGTGCCGGCATGATGATGACCTCGACTATCCATCCTGACGCTGACCAGCAGGTGACGAACGATCTTGAGCAGGATATCGCGACCTTTTGGTCGCTGCTGTTCCGCATTGTGCTGGACAGCGAGAAGCGCATGAGCGCTTATCTGGCGGCGCATGACCTGACGCCGCCGCAGTTTTACGTCCTGAAGACGCTGGTCGAGCGGGGCGGCCGCTGCCTGATCGGCGAGATCGCGCGCGCGCACCACCTGACCAACGCCACCATGACTGGGCTGGTCAAGCGTCTGGAGACCATGCGGCCGCCGCTGGTCATGCGCGAGCCGAATGCCGCCGACCGTCGCTCGGTGTACGTCACGCTGACTGAGGCCGGCATCGAACGCTTCCTCGCGGTGCAGGCCGACTTGAAAGCGGAGCTGCATGCTGTTCTGAGCGTGCTCACCCGCGATGAGCGCCGCGACTTGCTCCATTATCTCACCCGCTACCTGTTGTTCATCGAGCAGTTCCCTATTTCGCAGTCGTCCTAGCCGCGACATATCGGTTTCGGTTGCTGGCCGCCTGTGGGGGCGGTAAGATGAGATGAACTTCTGGAGACTATGGGGCAGAGGTGATGGATTTTCAAACGCGCGATGAGAAAAAGCCGGTCGAGAACGCGCTCAAGACGCTGGAAGCCACCCTCACCCAGCGCCGGTCGCAGCGCGCTTTCCTACAAAAGCAGACAGCCGCTTTCACTGAAGGGTTATTCGGCGCGCTCCAGGCGGCGGTAGTGGAATGTCGTCAGCGTGGGCTGACCGAACTGGGCGAGCCGCGCCTGATCGAGCATCCGGCGGGCGGCGGGCGCCGCGCCCTGCAAATCCCGATCGAGGATTGGAGCGTGATCTTCGTGCCGCTGGTGGGCACGGCCTGGCCGAACGCCCGCGATGAAGCGCAGATTCCCGGCTCGGCCTTCCGCGAGCTGTGCGGGCGCATCGCCGTCTTCATCGGCAGTGAGCCAGACACGCCGTCGTTCTATGATTTCCTCATCTTGCCCACTGGCGCCTGGTTTGCTTGGGGCTACGGCTGGCCGCGGCAGGCGTCCACCATTCAGGAGACCAATTTCCGGGCGCTGGCCTATGAACTGCTGGCCAGTTTCGTCAAGGACATTCATACGACCTGGCGCGTCCGCGCCGAGACCGCGTTGGGCGTGGCCATGGACGCTCGCAAACGCGCCTACGTGTTCGGTCTGCCCGGCGACGAATGATGGCTGAGAGTCGGCTGCGCCAGGCTGAAGCCTACCTCCAGTTTGGCCAGCTTGAGGAAGCGCTGGCGGCGCTCGATGGGCTGCTGCGCGAAGCGCCGGATGACGACGCGGCTCGACGGCTGCGGGCAGCGGTGCGCCAGCGGCGGCGCGGCGCTGATGACTTGCGGGCGGCGTTGGCTGACCTGGCCGCGCTGCGCGCTCCTCAGCCTGACGATGATTTACAGCGGTCAGTCATCTTGGAAGCGCTGGGTGATGTTGAGGGCGCGGAAGTGACCGCCGCTCGCGTCTGCGCCGCTCGACCGGATGACCAGCGGGCTGCCCGGCGGCATTTTGGACTGCTGCTGCGCCGCCGTAATTTTGAGGCGGCGCGCCGACTGCTGGCGGCTCAGCCGCGCGTCTGGGATTGGCTGGCAGCAGCCGGCGAGTTGGAGGCCGAGGCTGGCGATGAGCCGGCGGCTATCGCCCACTTCACGGCGGCGCTGGAGGACTTCGACCAGCATTTCGATGTTGAAGCGAAGCCGTTCGCCCGACCGCTGAAAGCCGGTCTGCTGCTGGCGCGGGCGCGGGCGGCTGCTGCTCTGGGTCGCTTCGCTTTGGCTGAGGCTGACTACGACGCGGCGCTGGCGCTAGTCCCAGATGACCGCCGCGCTCGCTTTCTGCGCGGGCTGGCCGCTGCTGGCCGCGGCGACCCGGCGCGAGCGCTGGAGGACTGCCGCGCGGCGCTGGAGAACGGCAGTCCGCGTGAACGCGCCGATCTGCTGGCGCTGCTGCGGGGCCTGCTCGATCAAGACGTCTATCAGCCGCTGGCTATCTTGCTGGAGTGATTTGCCCACCCTTCTAGCCGCAGCCAACTGCCGAGCGCCCGGCCGTCCCAGGGCGTCTGCTTAGCCTCGACCCACAGCCGCAGGTCGGCGTTTGACGCCGGCGGTGGGCTGGCCTGGAACCACACCAGCCCAGTCAGCCGCGTTCCGGCGGCGACGTTCGTGCCCGCCGGCGGCAAGGACGTCGTCTGATAGACGGGCGGCAGTTGGTCGTCGAAGATGCGCCCGGCAGGGTAGCCGTCCACAAACAGCCGCAGTTCATACGCGCCCCATGTCCGGCCCGCTGTCAGCGCCACCGGCACGCCCAGCAGCGTCACCGAGCCGTCCAGCAGCCGCACGACTGGGCCGACGGTGCGAGCCACGCCCATCGGCAAGCCATCGTTGTTGGCCAGCCTTGCTGTCGCGCCAGGCGGGGTGAGCGGAACGGGCGAGCTGCCCAGAAACCCTGGCAGCACCTGCGCTGCCCCGGAAGCGAAGAACAGCACATGGACGCCGTCCCGCATCGCCAGCACCGGAATGCGCGCTGATGGCGCGCCGGCGGGGACTACATCCACTGGCACGAACCGGATGCGGACGAGATCGGCTGGCAGGCCAGGGGGCGGCGTCTCGCCTAAAATGAAGCTGCGGTTGACCGCCGCGCGGCATGGGAAATCCGCGCCCCGGTCGCGCCGCCAGCGTTCAATGTGCGCGGTTACCTGCGCCGCGTCCAGGTCGCCGGCATAGGTGAGCGCCGCCAGCGCCGTCTGGCCGCCGGGGGCGCACAGCGCGTCATACCAGCGCTGCGCTAGATCAGCTTCTGGCGTCAGCGGCCGCCCGGCCTGGGTGAAAATCCAGCCGCCCAACAGCAAGACACCCAGCAGCAGAGACCAGTCGGCGCGTCTCATGGCACGTACAGCGTCACCAGCGGCGCCGTATTGATGCCGACGAGCACCCACAGCGCCAGCCCCGCACCCAGTGCCCACAGCGCCCAGTCGAGCGCCCGCCAGCGCGCCGGGATGAGCAGCGCTGGCACGACCGGCAGCCAGGTGAGCGCGCTGAAACGCCCGATCGCCAGGATGCGCGTCGCCAGCGGCAGCGCTACGCCCAGGAGCGTGAAGGCCGCCAGCGCCCCCGGCACGCGCCCGCGCCGCCACAGCACCAGCAGCGCCGCCAGCCCCAGCCCGATGAGCGTCAACTGCCAGGCCTCCAACCAATGGCCTGGCCAGATCGCGTCGGGGTTCTCGATCATCCAGGCTGCCCGCCGTAGCACGCGCTCCCACGGCCAGGCCAGCGCCCGCCCCGACTCGGCCTGGGCGACGTATGGGCTGAAGGGGATGCCGGTCAAAGCGCTGATATGCGCCAGCCAGGCGGCCAGCGCCAGCGCCGGCGGCAGGCAGACCGCCAGCGCCCGCTGTACGAGGCGCGCGCTCAGCCGTCGTTCATCGGCTAGGATGGCCAGCCCCAGCGCTGCAACTAGGAGCGCCCCCTGCGGCCGCGTCCAGACGGCCAGGATGGCCATCAGCCCGGCGCGGGCATCCTGTCGGCGGGCGACGAACAAGAACGCCAGCGTCCACTGCGCCAAGAACAACGGCTCTGGGTAGCTCATCCAGTAGACATAGGCCGTGCCGGTGGGCGGGAAGGCCATGTAGCCGACGGCGCGGTTTGCGGCGGAGCGGCCGTACAGGTCGTCGGCCAGCGCCCACACCGCCCACAGCCCGGCCAGCGTCCCCAGCTTGTTGAGGGCGAACAGCGCCGCTGGGATGCTGAGGCCGGACAGCTGTGCCAGCAGCCGGGCCGTCAGCGCCAGCAGCGGGAACTTGGCGCTGGTCTGCGGCTGGAAGTCCGGGCCGTAGCCCTGCTCGGCGATGGTGACTTCCCACTGGACGTCCCAGTGCGCCAGATTGTTGGCCCAGTCGGGCGCGAAGAACCAAGGCGCTTCTGGCAGCTCTGGGTTAGCCTGGAGCGCTAGCCCAAACCCCAGGCTGATGGCCAAGTGCGCCAGCCACGTCAGCATCACCGCCTGCGGCGGCCAGACGCGCCCAGTCGCCAACGCCCTCAATCCCCCGTTCATGTCCCGGCAGCCGTCTCGGTTCGGCGTATAATACACATGGGGTAAAGTGAACTATATCCTCGCAAATGTATTCTACGGCATCCTGAGGAGAGGTGAAACCGCATGACCCTCTATCCGTTACGGCTTCAGCCGGCGCTGCACGTCAAGGTGTGGGGCGGGCGGCGGCTGCATACCGTCCTGGGCAAGGCGCTGCCGACCGACGAACCCTACGGCGAATCATGGGAGCTGCATGACACGGCGACGGTCGCCGATGGCCCGTTGACCGGCCGGACGCTAGGGGATCTGCTGCGCGAGTACGGGACGGATCTGATCGGGACTGGCAACGACCCGGCCGACGGCTTCCCGCTGCTGGCCAAGCTGATTGACGCCTCGGAGTGGCTGTCGGTGCAGGTGCACCCTAACGATCAGCAGGCGCGCGAGCTGGAAGGAGAGCCGCGCGGCAAGACCGAAGCGTGGTACGTGCTGGCCGCCGAGCCGGGCGCGCGGCTGGTGATCGGCGTACAGCCGGGGACGCCGGCGGCGGTGCTGGCGCGGGCCATCCATGACGGCCGGCTGCACAACCTGCTGGTGTACGCCGAAGTGGGCGTGGGCGATGTGCTGTTCACCCCAGCCGGGACGATCCACGCGCTGGGTCCGGGGCTGTTGATCTACGAGATCCAGCAGTCGTCCGATACCACCTACCGCCTGTACGACTGGGGACGGGTGGGGCTGGACGGCCAGCCGCGCCCGCTGCACATCGAAAAAGGGCTGGCGGTGGCCAACCTGGAGACGCTGCCGGTCATTCGCCGCACCGGCGACAGCGCGCTGCCCGTCGTGGACATCGTCCAGTGCTCGTATTTTCATACCCTGCTGCACCAGCTCAACCCGCGCAACGGCGCTCGCGTCGCGCTCGACACGCGCGGGCGCTTTCACGCGCTCACGTGCATCGAAGGCACGGCGACTGTGGAGGCCGGCGGCGTGCGCGTTGAGCTGGCGGCCGGGCAGACGGCGCTCGTGCCGGCCTGCATCGGGGCTTATACGCTGTCCGGGACGGCGCGGGTGCTGCGCGCCTTTCAGCCTGAAACCGCTTGAACGCTCGACTACCTGATCCGGAGGCGTCTAGCCTATGAAAGACTCGATCCGCGTCGCCCTGGTGCAGGTCGCCTGGTTGGGCGACCAAGCGGCCATGCAGGCGCAGTATCGCGTTTTGATCGCCCAGGCCGCTGCAGCGGGCGCGGCGCTGGTGTGCCTGCCGGAGCTGTCGCTGACGCCTTACTTCCCGGCAGTGCGCGACCCAGCCGGCTTCGCCTGGGCGGAGCGGCTGCCGGGCGGCTTGTCGGAGACGTTTTTCAGCGTCATGGCTCGCGAACACCAGGTGGCGCTGATTGGCAGCCTGTTCGAGGAGACGCTCGACGGCGAGCTGTACGACACGGCCACGCTGCACGGCCCGGACGGCCGGTTGATCGGCGTCACCCGCAAAGTGCACATCCCGTCCGGCGCCGGTTACCACGAGACCGACTACTTTCAGCCGGGCGACGATTATCCGGTGTTCGACCTGGGGCCGCTGACAGTCGCCACGCCCACCTGCTACGACCAGTGGTTCCCGGAACTGGCGCGCATCTACACGCTCAACGGCGCGCAGTTCATCTTCTACCCGACGGCCATCGGCTCTGAGCCGACTGATCCCGACTTCGACAGCCGCGACGCCTGGCAGACGGTCATGCGCGGGCACGCCGTCGCCAACGGCGTATTCGTCGGCGCGGCCAACCGGGTGGGCACGGAGAACGGCCTGCGTTTCTATGGCAGCAGCTTCGTCTGCGATCCCACCGGCCGCATCTTGGCGCAGGCCGGGCGCGACACGATCGAGGTCATCGTGGCCGACCTGGACGCCGCCACCTTCCACCGCTGGCGGCGTCTGTTCCCGCTGCTGCACCAGCGCCGTCCGACCACCTACCGCCGCTTGGGCGAGGCGTGGGCTGGTCCTGGCCGCCCAGATTGGCTGGAAGCGTGAGGCGTACACACAGTCGTGAGCGCGCGGACGCTTAGAATCGCTGCGGTTAGCACTTGATGCCCAGAGACTTGACTCAGCCTTTCGGCTGATGGTTGCTCAAAAACAGGCGCGGGTGTATGCTCAAGCTCATCAGAAGTGTTCATGAAGGCAAGCAAGAGGCAAGAACGGCGAATGAAGCCAGGGATCTGGATGCGATGCGGACGGCGGCTGGCGCTGCTGCCGCTGGCGCTTGCGCTCTCAGGCTGTTTTCAACAGGCCGGTGAAGCCTTTCAGCCGGTGAGCAGCACGCTGCTGCCCGCCAGCGAGTTGAGCACGCTCCCGCCGGACGCGGCGCCAACTATGGAGGGGCTGGATCTGCCGGTGACGCCCACGCTGCCGCCGATCACGTTGATCGCCCCGACGCGCGCTGTGCTGGCCATGCCGCTCCCCACCGAAGCGCTGGCCCAGGATGTACAGCCGACGATGGATGTCACATTTCGCACGCCGGTCAGCCCGCTGGGGCCGGTGACGCCGGTTCAGACGCCTGTGCCCCTCGGTCCACCGACGACCACGCCGTCCGGCTTGATCACGCCCACCGCGTTCGGCGAAGGCGGCGGGGGCGCAGCCGCTGCGGCGACGAGCTGCACCTACACAGTCAAGCCGGGCGACACGCTGTTTCGCATCGCCGGCGCCAACGACACGACGGTGGCGGCGCTGCGCGAGGCCAACCCGCAGGTCACGGGCGACCTGATCCAGCCGGGACAAGTCTTGAAGCTGCCCGCTTGCGATACAGACATCGCCAATTTGCTCCCGGCTGCGACCAGCATCGCCGCCCCGACCGACCTGCCGCCTGAGGCGGTCGGCGTTCAGCCGCCGGGCGGCGTGACGTATGTGGTACAGCGCGGCGATACGCTGTACGGCATCGCTCGGCGCTACGGCGTCACGGTGCAGGCGCTGGTGAAAGCTAATAAACTGGCGAACCCTAACCGGCTGGATGTCGGCCAGCAGTTGATCATCCCGCCCGCCGGCAACTGAAACCTGCCCAGGATGAGAGCAGTTGAGAACCAGGGGCGCGACAGCCCCTAGTTTGATTCAGGTTTGAACAGTTGCAGAATATCAGCTTTGGCCTACATCTGCATCCTCACATAGCAATATTCGTGTGTTTTGGCTAGTGCGTTAGTTGATCACCCTGGGGCGAGCGCGGCATCGTAGACGAGCAGGTCGTCGAAGCGCACCCAGGCCGTCTCCTCGACCGCGCCGATCACCAGCCCAAGCTGGCCCAAGCTGTAATTTGCGTCGCGGACGTCGGCTAGGAAGCGGTCATTGGCCCACAGGGCTAGATAATCGCTGACACAGTGGACGCGCAGCCGGTTGGGGGAGCCGGCCGTTCGCAGGGCTGGATGCGCCTGCCAGGGCACGAGCGGCTGTGGGTCGGCGGCGGCGGGTGTGGCCTTGAGGATGGCGAAGCGGCCGTTGCCGGAGATGACGAAGTAGTAGCCGTTGCCGTCGGCGTCCGTCCGGCACATCAGGCCGAAGCCGCTGCTTGGGCCGCCGCGCGTCTGCTGGACGGTCAGCTCGATGGTGACATTGCGATAGTACGCTTGACTGAGCGACCAGATGTAGCCGCGATTGGGGATGACCGCGCCTTCCAGCGCGCCATCGCGCACCTGGAACAACGCCTGGTCTCCAGCAAGGGTGAACACTTCCCAGCGTGGATCGGGCGCATCAAAGCGCTCCCGAGCTGTCAAGCCCTGCTGGCTGACCCAGGCTGACGGACGGGGCGGACGTTCGGTGGACAGCTCGCATCCTATCAGCGTCAGGCAGACGACCAACCAGAACCACAGGCGGCGCATCTCAGGCCTGTGCAGTCTTCAGCGTATCGGCGATCTGGTGCGCCCAGGTCCGAATTTCATCCCAGTTACGGAAGTCGCCGTCGAAACTGCTGGGCCAGGTCATGCCGTCGTAGCGCGCGGCCAGCGTCCAGCGTTCGTTCCAGTCTACGCTTTGCAGGTCGAGCTTGCCGGCGAAGGCGGTGACGCTTTTCGGGTTGATCTTGCGCAGCAGCTCGTGCACCATGTAATGTTCCATGACATGCTCTTCGCCGTACTGTTCCATCACCCGGATGCAGTTGACCCACATAAAGACGGAGCGCTGCGCTAGTTCATCGGCGAAACGGCTGACGAAGTCGGTCATGGCGGGCAGCCAAGTACCGGCATGGATCGCCGTGCCTAGGACGATCACATCATAGCCTTTGATGTTGGACAGCGTGTCAGCGCTGGCTGCAGTCACCGAGAGGCCGCGTTCGCTGAGTACGTGCCCGATGAACTCCGCCACTTCAGCGGTCGAGCCGTGAGCGCTAGCGTAAGCGATAAGGACTTTCATAATCTGCTCCTCAAAAGTATTATTCTATTTAGCCTAGCAAAGACCTTCAAGAAATAGCTTCTAAGGTTTATTATAGGGGGCGGTGGGCTGGATTGGCGAGTCATGACATATGAGAAACGCTGGTTTACGTATTGCTGAGATGCCGCTTCGGGGTATAATCGCAAGTGTAGACCAGTGTGCGGGATTGGGCGTTGAGTGAGGTATCCAAATAAGCGTTATGATTGAGGTCATCATTGACAGCATCCGCGTGAGCTTGATGTCACAGCATCGGGTGGTCGTCCTGAAAGACGTCAACAGCGAGCGCTACCTGCCCATCTGGATCGGCCCGTGCGAGGCAGAAGCCATCACGGTCAAGCTCCAGGACATGCCCACCCCGCGCCCGCTCACCCACGATCTGCTGAAGTCGGTCATCCGCGAGTTGGGCGGCCGAGTCGTGCACATTCTCATCAACGATCTGCGCCAGGACGTTTATTACGCCCGCATCGTGATTGACGTGGCGGGCGAGCAGATCGAGATTGACTCGCGGCCCAGCGACGCGATCGCGCTGGCGGTGCGGGTCAGCGTCCCGATCTTCGTGGCCGATGCGGTGATGGACCGGGCGGCGACTGAGCCAGACGAGGATGTGGAGAAGGAAGCGCCGCAGGAAACAACCGGCGAGGTGGACGAGTCGCGCCTGAGCGCCTTCGCCGATTTTGTGGACACGCTGGACTTCGACGACCTCGACGACAACGATGAATGAGCGCCTGATCCGCGTGCAATCTTCTGCGCGCGGCCAGGCTTGATCGACTGCTGGCCAACTCCGAAACGGTGCGCTTCGCCTCGATGATCCGCGCCGTTTTCTGTCTCTAGACCAACTAGGTTGTATCGAATGCAAGTTTGCGCGGGCGTCCTCACAATCTGTCCTGCAGCCGTCGGCGGCGACATGCTTCAGCATGCTGGCGCCGACTATGCTGCGTTTGATGCTGCAAGCCGCTCATGATCAACAGCGATCTGTTCGACGTGCCTGGGGCGCAGCCCGCGCCGTACAGCTTGGAGGCCGAAGAAGCCACTATCGGCGCCGTCTTGATTGATCCGTCGGCTTACTACAGCCTGGCAGCATTCCTCAAGGCGGACGATTTCTTCCTGCTGCGCCACCGATATATCTGGGAGGCGTTTCAACGCCTGGTCGATCGGGATCAGCCGCTGGAATACCTGACTGTCCTGAATGAGCTCCGCGACATTGGACGTTTAGATGAGATCGGCGGGCCGGCCTACCTGACCCAGTTGGTGAACAGCACGCCCACCTCGGTGCACGCCGAAGTCTACGGCCGGCTGGTGGAGCGCGCCGCAATCCGCCGCCGCCTGATGGCTACGGCTGACCAGATCAAAGCGCTGGCGCTGGATGACTCGCTGTCGATCGAACAGGTCATCAACGACGCAGAGACCAAACTGTTCGAGGTCACCGAGCGCCAGCTCTCGCGCGAGCTCATCCCGCTGCGCCAGGCCGTGGGCGACTACTTCGATCGCATCGAGCATCTGATGCGGTATCAAGACCAGGCGATCGGCCTGCCGACCGGCTTCAAAGATCTGGATAAGCTCCTGGGCGGCTTACAGCGGACTGACCTGTTGATCTTCGCTGGACGTCCGGGCATGGGCAAGACCAGCTTCATGCTGTCGGCGGCCATCAACATGGCGCGGCTGGGGGCGCGCATCGCCATCTTCAGCATGGAGATGGGCGTTGAGCAGATCGTCCAGCGCCTGGTTTCGATGGAGGCGGGGATCAACAGCCAAAACCTGCGCGCTGGCCAGCTCACGCAGCAGGAGTGGTCGCGTTTCGTGCGCGCGGTGGGGCTGTTGAGCGATTTCCGCATTTTCATTGATGACACCCCCGCCATGAACCCGATGCAGATGCGGACGAAGTGCCACCGCCTGGCGCGGGAGCACGGCATTGATCTGGTCATCGTCGACTATTTGCAGTTGATGAACGCGGGCGGGGCGTACTCGAACAACCGCGTCCAAGAGGTCAGCTTCATCAGCCGCAGCTTGAAAGAGCTGGCGCGCGAGTTGAATGTGCCGGTGCTGTCGGCGGCGCAGCTTTCGCGCGCGGTCGAGCAGCGCCAGGACAAACGGCCCGTGCTCAGCGATTTGAGAGAATCCGGGTCTCTGGAGCAAGACGCCGACGTGGTGATGTTCCTGTACCGCGATGAAGTGTATAATGACGCGACCGATGTCCCTAACCAAGCGGACGTGCTGGTCTCCAAACATCGTAATGGGCCGACTGGGTCGGTTTCCTTGTATTTTGACAAGACGCTGACCAAATTCCTCAACGCCGCCGAGCGCAGCGTCGATCTGAGCCGTATCTGATGGACCGATTTGCCGGCTTTTCTCCAGGCAAGGCGCGCATGGTCGAGGTCCCGTCGGCCTTCTTCAGCGATCTGCTGCCGTTGGTGGACGATCTGGCGGAGCTGAAAGTCATCCTGTTCTGCTTTTGGTCCCTGCCGCAGAAAGATGAGAAGTATCGCTACCTGCGCCGACAGGACTTCGCGGCGAATGAAGCGCTGATGCGCGGGCTGGCCGCCTGTGCGCCCGGCGGCGATCCCGACGCCGTCCTGACCGCGGCTCTGGAGCGGGCGGTGCAGCGCGGCGCGCTGCTGCGCGCAGAGTTGAACCTGCAGGGCGGCGCAGAGACGCTGTATTTTATGAATACGCCCCTGGGCCGGGCGGGCGCTAAACAGGTTCAGGCGGGCGCCTGGCGACCAGGGGACGCGGCCAACCCGGTCGAAATCCTGCCGGAGCGCCCGAATATCTACCGGTTGTACGAGGCGAACATCGGCCCGCTGACGGCCATGATCGCGGATGCGCTCAAAGCCGCTGAGCGCGACTATCCGCCAGAATGGATTGAGGACGCGATGCGGGAAGCGGTCGAGCGCAACAAGCGCAGTTGGCGTTATATTCAATCCATACTCAAGCGTTGGGAAGCGGAAGGTAGGAGCCGTGAAGTCTCTGGACGAGCTGATGAACCAGATGGCCGGCGGTATATCTCCGGGAAATACGCCGACTTCATCGAACACTGAGGAGATGACCGTCTGCCCGATCTGCGGCGGCGAGCCGATCTGCCAGGGGTTGGGCGTGGTGCGTTACGATGTCCCGGTTGGCCATCCCTACTTTGGCAAATTGTTTCGCTGCCCCAACAATCCGGTCGAGACCGATCTTGACCGCCAGGAACGGCTGCGCCGCCACAGCAATCTGGACGCCTACGCCGATAAGAGCTTTGAAAATTTCGTCATCAATCCGGTTGGGCTGACGCCGGCACAGGAGATGTCGCTGCAGCAGGCGCTGCGCGTCTCGATGAGTTTTGCTGAGGAGCCGGACGGTTGGCTGCTGCTGGAAGGGCCGTTCGGCTGCGGCAAAACGCATCTGGCGGCGGCGGTCGGCCATGCCCGCTTGCGGCGCGGCGAGGCAGTGCTGTTCGTCACCGTCCCCGATCTGCTCGACCATCTGCGCAGCACCTACGGGCCGTCGTCGGAAGTAGGGTATGATGAGCTGTTCGACCGCGTGCGCAGCATTAAGCTGTTGATTCTGGACGATCTGGGGGCGGAGAACAGCAGCCCCTGGGCGCAGGAGAAGCTGTTTCAGCTCTTCAACCACCGCTACACGCGCCGCTTGCCGACCGTCATCACCACCAACGTCGATTTGAGCGGGCTGGATCCGCGCCTGCACAGCCGCCTGCTCGACAGCAGCCTGGTGCACCGCGCCAAAATCACCGCGCCGGACTACCGCACCTGGTCGCAGAAGCCGCGCGAGCGCGTGTCGAACCTGCATCTGTACCGCCACATGACGTTTGAGACGTTCGAGCTGAACCGGAATGCCACGCCGGACGAGCAGGCGAACCTGCGGCGCGCCTATGAGGTGGCGCAGCGCTATGCGGATGCGCTGCAGGGCTGGCTAGTGCTGACCGGGCCATATGGCTGCGGCAAGACGCATCTGGCGGCGGCCATCGGCAACCTGCAGGAACAGCGCGGCAAAGATGTGATCTTCGTCACCGTGCCCGACTTGATGGACTATTTGCGCTTCACCTTCAGCCCGAACGCGCCGGTGAGTTTTGACCAGCGTTTCCAGGCGGTGCGCGAAGTGCCGCTGCTGATTCTGGATGACCTGGGCACAGAGAAAACCAGCGCCTGGGCCAGGGAAAAACTCTTTCAGATCATTGATTATCGGTATGTGGCTGAGCTGCCAACGGTCATCACGACCGCCCGACTGCTGGATGTGAACGCCGAGACTGAAGGCCGCGCCGGCGATGCCTCGGCGCGCGCCATTGACGAGCGCATCATCAGCCGGCTGATTGACCGGCGGCTGTGCACGATTTTTGCCATCACGGCGCGCAGTTATGCGCTGCGGGCGCACCGCCGCGCCTGAAGCGCCTGAAGGCAGCGAGGTTGAATTGTGGCTGTGCTCACCATCACGCCGTTTCAACGGCGCTACCTGCGGCCTACCCGTGACCTGCTGTTCTACAGCCATCTGGTGCACACCCATTTAGACTGGCATGACACCGACTCTTGGCTGGAGACGCAGACCTCACCCATTCGCCTGGCGTGGCAGGGCGGCCGTTTGACGGGCATCCTGGCGTTTTCCGAGCCTTTGAATCACATGGCCTGGGTGCGGTTGGCGGCAGTGCAGGATTATACTGATCACCAGGCCGTGCTGCGCGCTTTATGGGAGGCGGCGGTCGATGAGCTGCGCGAGCGCCAAGTCCGGCAGGTGGCGCTCCTGGCCATTCACGATTGGATCGGGCGCTATGCGCCGGCATTGGGTTTTCAATACGTGGAGGATATCATCACGCTGGCGCGTTCCGGTCCGGATATCCCGACGGCGCTGCCCAACCGGCTGGTGATCCGCGCGGCGGAACAAGCCGATCTGGAGCGAATGGCCGTGGTCGACCAGATGGCGTTTGCGCCGCCCTGGCAGCTCCGGTTGGAGGAACTGCAGATTGCGCTGTGCGCTGCTGCGAGCTGTACTGTGGGCGTTCTAGACGGGACGATTGTCGGTTATCAGCTCGCTACCGTGTATTTCGACGGCGCGCATCTGGCGCGGCTGGCGGTGCTGCCTGATATGCAGGGTCAGGGTTTAGGCGGCGCGCTGCTGGGCGATGTCATCCGCCGGTTCTTCCGGCGCGGCATCTTCAGTATGACGCTCAACACCCAGGCGAGCAACCAGCGTTCGCAGCGGCTGTACGCTCGGTATGGTTTCCGGCCTAACGGTCATAATCTACCCTATTGGGTGGTCACACTGTAGAAACGACGGGCAGCGGCGCAGGCCGAAATTGAAGCGAATAGGCTGAACCCTATGACGATGATCTACCATCAAGATGATGGCGACCTAGCATACCTGGCAGGCAAACCGGTCGGTGTGATCGGCTATGGCAGCCTGGGGCGGGCATTTGCCCTCAATCTGCGCGACAGCGGCGTTCAAGTGATCGTGGGCGGGCGCAGCGGAGCCAGCCGGGAGACGGCCGAGGCGGATGGCTTGACGGCGACCAGCATTGAGGAAGCCGCTCGCGCCGCTCGTATTCTGCTGCTGCTGATGCCAGATGAAGTGATGCCGGCGGTCTATCTAGAGAGCATTGCGCCGCATCTGCGGCGAGGCGACATGCTGGTATTCGCCAATGCCTACAATGTAGCTTTCGGCTACATCGAAGCGCCGCCGTTCGTGGATGTAGGTTTGATCGCCCCTCGGTTGATGGCGGCTGCCGTGCGCGAACGTTTCGAAGCCGGCGCGGGCTACTGCAGCTATGTGGCCGTCGGCCAGGATGCCAGCGGCCAGGCGTGGCGGACGCTGCTGGCGTTAGCGCGGGCGGTCGGGGCGCTGGAGCCAGGAGCGATTGAGGTCAGTTTTGAGCAGGAAGCGGCGCTCGATCTGTTCATCCAGCAGACGGTGATGCCCGTGCTGCATGATCTGCTAGACAAGGCTGCGCACCTGCTCATCAGCCGGGGCTTCCCGCCGGAAGCGGTGCTGACCGAGCTGTATCTCTCTGGCGAGTTTGCTGCCTATCTCCACCATGCCGAACAGCGCGGTTTGGCATCGGCGCTGCGCCAGACGCCGCCGATTGCCCAGTACGGCATCCTCAGCCGGATGGAGCGCTTCAGTGACCTCAAGCTCGACCGGCTGTTAGAAGTGACGCTGGATGAGATCCAGGCCGGCAGCTTCGCCCGCGAATGGGCGAAAGAGTACCAGGATAACCATCGCCGGCTGAACCAACTGCTGAGGGCCTATGTGGATCCCGATTTGTTGGATTGGGAGCAGCAGACGCTGGAGTCGTTTGGGCGCGTGACTGAACCAGAAGTGTGAGGCGGATGAGGAGCGAGCGATGAGCGATCAGCCATCACCGGAGTCAATCCAAGCCTGGATTGTCAAGCTCGATGCCGAGGACTCGGATACACGGGAATCGGCGGCGATCGAACTCCTGGAAATCGGCGCGCCAGCGGTTGAACCGCTGATTGAAGCCCTGCAGCACGCAGGCTGGCGGACACGCTATTACGCGGCCTGGGCGTTAGGGCAGATCGGCGATGCGCGCGCGGTCGAGCCGCTGATCAAAGTTCTGACGAGCGATCCTGACAGCGTCGTGCAGGATTGGGCTGCCTCCGCCCTGGGCGAGATCGGCGATGCGCGCGGCATCCCGCCGCTGTTGCAGGCGCTGCGCCATCCTCAAGCGTCGGTGCGCCGGAACGCGGCTTCAGCTCTGGGCTATATCGGCGGCAAAGACGCCGTGCCCGGCCTGACCGCCGCGCTGAAAGACGCCGATCCGCTGGTGCGCGGCGCTGCCGCTAACGCCCTGGGGCTGATCGGCGATGCGTCATGTGTGCCGGCGCTGCTGGATGCCGCCGACGATCTGGACGATTGGGTGCGCGGCAGCATCGCCACGGCGCTCGGCCAACTGGGCGCAACAGGGGCAGTGGACCGGCTGCTAGCCTATTTGCAAAGCGAAGGCCAGTGGACGCGCTACAACGCGGCCTGGGCGCTGGGGCAGATCGGCGATGCGCGCGCGGTTAAGCCGCTCATCCGGGCGTCGGAGACCGATGATCAGTTTTTAAAGCGACGGACGACTGAGGCGCTGCAAAAGCTAGGTCACTGAAAGTGAACCGGAGCATTTCAGGGCCGCTGGTGCTGGACGCCGGCGGCTTTTTGATTCGCCGCTCGGCTGACGATACGACACAACCCCCACACGCCATCTTCACAAGTTCTACATAACTGCTCTCCATACTATCAGTGTCGTTCGGTAAGTGTAGTCAGGAGCGGTGATTATGTTGCAGAAAATCATAGTTGGGGCGCTGGTCATCACTATCATCGGCGCGGCCGGCATCGCGCTGCTGGATGCCCGCAGCCAGGCGGCGCTGAATGCTGAAGCTGCCGCAGACACCGCCATCCCGGAGCAGGCCTCCGTGACGGTCAGCATGCCTGATCCGACCCCAGTCCCCTTCGCTAGGGGGGGCGGCGGGTATGGCCAGGGGGCAGGAGATGGGTCTGGGCCGGTACAGCAGCAGCAGTCACTGGCTAATGTCGGACAGCCGTGGTCGGCCAGCGGCGTCATCGCCACGCTGGATGCAGTGGGTTTGACGCTCAATCTGCCAGATGGGAGTTCCGTCTATGTGGAACTCGGCCCAACCGCCTTCTGGCAGGGGCAGGGCGTGGAACTGAAAGCCGGCGACAGCGTCGCCATCGAAGGTTTTTTCAACGGCGACAACTATCATGCGCGGCTGGTGACGTCCGCGTCCGGGGCGCAGATCGCGCTGCGGACAGAGGCCGGGCAGCCGCTGTGGTCGGGTGGACAGAGCAACGGCCAAAACGGTCAGGGCGGCGCTGGCGTTGGCCAGGTTGAAGTGGCGCCTGAGGACTGGGTCACGGTTGAGGGGACGGTAGCGACAGTCAACCGCAACGGCCTGACGCTGCAAACGCAAGATGGCCAACTCCTGACGCTGCAATTCGGTCGTTCAGACTTCTGGCAGGGGCAGGCGGTGGCTTTCACCGTAGGCGATGCGGTCTCGGCGCTCGGTTTCTGGCAGGGCAACCAGTTCCAGGCGGCGCAGGTGACCCGCACCGCTACCGGCGAACGCATTCTGCTGCGCGACCCGAACGGCCGGCCGCTGTGGGGTGGTCCAGGGCGAAACGGCAATGGGAACGCCGGCGGCGCTCAAGGCGGCAACGGCCAGGATAATCGTAATGACAATCGCAATGGCCAGGGCAACCGCTATGGCGCAGGCGGCAGCAACTGAGATCATGGAGGATGAGGCGATGATTGACCCTCAAGATCCTCGGCCAGAAAGCCTACCACAACGGGTGTGGGAGTCCATCCAGCGGGATGAACTCCCCCCCGCTGATGATCGGGGCCGGATGCGAGTGGTGATGAACAACTTGGTGCTGCATCTTCACCCTAGCAAAGTCGCCCGGCCGACGCTCAAGTTCACCTATACCTGGGGGCTGGGCGGGCTGGCCATCCTCCTGGTGGCGCTGCTGGTCATCACCGGCGTGATGCTGATGTTCGTCTACACGCCCTCGCCGGAGACCGCTTATCAGGACATGCTCAAACTTCAGACAGAAGTCTGGTTCGGACAGCTCGTCCGCAACCTGCACCATTGGAGCGGCAACCTGCTGGTCATCGTGGCCTTCCTGCACCTGCTGCGGGTATTCTTCACCGGCGGCTTCCGCACACCCCGCGAGTTCAACTGGGTATTGGGGGTGGCGCTGCTGCTGCTGGTGGTGGCGGCCAACTTCACCGGCTATCTGCTGCCCTGGGATCAACTGGCTTACTGGGCGGTGACGGTGGGCTCCAGCCTGCTGAGCTATGTGACGCTGGTGGGCGAGGGACTGCGCAGCTTCCTGCTTGGCGGTCCGGAAGTGGGCGCGGCTACGCTGACCAATTTCTACGGCCTGCACGTCGCTATCATCCCGCTGACGCTGATGGGCATCGTGTCGTTCCACATTTGGCGGGTGCGCAAAGATACGCTCAGCGTCCCGCGGCGGCTGGATGGGACGATAGACGATCTGGCCAGCGCTGGGTCGCGCTCGGTTGAGAAGGTGACCACGCTGCCCCATCTGGTCGCCCGTGAGCTGGCCTTCGCGCTGGTGATGACCGGCCTGATCTTGCTGTGGGCGACCTGGGTAGACGCGCCGCTGGAAGCGGCTGCCAACCCGGATCACAGCCCGAATCCGGCTAAAGCCGCCTGGTATTTCATGGGCTTGCAAGAACTGCTGCTGCATTTTCATCCGGTTTTTGGCGCTATTGTCATCCCAGCGCTGGCGCTGGGGGCGCTGACGCTGCTGCCCTATCAGCGCTTTGATCTGCAGGCTGAAGGCGTGTGGTTCCGGTCACGCAAAGGGCGCATCATGGCGATCGTAGGAGCTGTGTTTGGGTTGGCTGGAACAGTCGCGCTGGTGTTGGTAGACGAATACGCGCTCGATCTGCCCCGTCTGCTGCCGAGCCTGCCGACGATCATCAGCAACGGCTGGGTGCCGCTGGCGGCGCTGCTGCTGCTGCTGCTCGGTTACTACGCGGCGCTGCGGCGCGCTTTCAAAGCGACCGCCTGCGAAACACGCCAGAGCGTCTTCGTGCTGCTGGTCGTGAGCTTCGTGACGCTAACCGTGATCGGCATCGCTTTTCGCGGCGAGGGCATGGCGCTGATGTGGCCCTGGGAGGTGTGGCGATGAGTGAAGTGAATAACACTGCCCAATCGACGCGTCGCGATTTTCTCAAGTGCGCCTGGGGCGCTGCCGGCTTAGTGGCGCTGGTCGAAGCGAGCGGCGTGGCCTTGAGCTTCTTCTCGCCGCGTACGACCGAGGGCGAGTTCGGCGGCGTGTTCACGGTGGGGCGGGTGGAGGATTTCCCGCCAGGCAGCGTGACGCCGTTCAACAACGGGCGTTTTTACCTGGTGCGGTTAGCAGATGGCGGATTCCTGGCGCTGTACCGCAAATGTACGCATCTAGGCTGCGCTGTCCCCTGGAACCCGGCTGAAGGGCGGTTCGTGTGCCCATGCCACGCCTCAGCGTTTGAGATGGATGGCCAAATCATCAACCCACCGGCGCCGCGCCCGCTCGACCGGTTCGCGGTGATCATCGCGGATGGCGTCGTCAAAGTAGATACTAGCGCGCCGATTCAGCGCGATCGTACCAACCGGGAAGACGCGGTTTACGCCTGAGGAGGAACGAAAAAAATGACTCGTTCGATGACCATGCTGTCGCTGTTGGGTACGCTCTTGATCGCCGCCGCGCTAGGGCTGGCGGCGCTGCGAGAACCGGCGCGCCGGGTCGCCGCTGCTGAGCGGATCAGGGCGGCAGCCATCAGCGAAGGTATAGAGCTGTACGCGCAGAATTGTGTGGCCTGCCACGGCGCCGCCGGCGAAGGGCTGGCCGCCTATCCACCGCTGAACAGCGCGGGTGTACAGGGGATGGAAGCGGACGATCTGTTCCGCACCATTGAGCGCGGTCGCTACAACACCGCCATGGCGGCCTATGGCGCTGACGAAGGCGGTATCTTCACCGATATGCAGATCACCAGCCTGGTGACGCTGATTCAGGCGGGGTCTTGGGACACGGTGGCGGCGCGAGTAGACGAATTAGGGTTGACGCCGCCGTCACTGGTCGCCGCTGAAGTGCCGCCGGAGATGCTGGCGCTGGCCGCCGAACTGCCATCCGGCGAGTCGCTCGCGAGCGGCCTGACGCTGTACGCCGCTCACTGCGCCGCCTGCCACGGCGCCAACGGCGAAGGTTCGGGCATTGCCCCGGCGCTCAACACGCCTGACCTGCGCGCTCGCCTGACCGATGCCGATCTCACCCGTATCATCAACCAGGGCGTCCCCGGCACGTTGATGGCCGCTTGGGATCGCGCTCTGGACGATCAGCAGACGGCTGATCTGGTCACGCTGCTGCGGCGGTGGGACGAGCTGACCGCCGCCGGCGTGGAACTGCCCGTCATCCAGGCCGTGCCGGTTGACCTCAGCCCAGAGGCAGTCGCCGCCGGCCAGCGGCTTTACGCTCTGCTGTGCGTTCAATGTCACGGCGCTCAGGCTTTTGGCACGCCGCTGGGGCCGGCGCTCAACAACCAAACCTTCCTCAGCCAGACGCCGGACAGCGCTATCCAGCAGATCATCGCGCTGGGCGTGGCCGGGACCAAGATGCCGGCCTGGCGTGGCTATCTGTCCGAAGCCGACATCGCCGCGCTGACGGCTTACCTGCGCAGTCTGGAACCTACCGCGCCGGCTGTGGCCGCGCCCACCGGCGGCTAAGCGGTATAATGCGAGCTGTCGTAGGAGGATAGAGGCCAGGTGGCATATAAGATCCTGATTGCCGATGATGAGCCGGCGCTGCTCGATACCGTGCGCGGCTACCTGGAACAGGCCGGTTTCCAGGTGCTGACGGCGCGCAACGGCCGGGACGCTTGGTTCATCTTCCGCCACGAGCACCCTGATCTGGTCATCCTGGATGTGATGATGCCGGAGGTGGACGGTTGGGAAGTCGCCCGCTTGATCCGTAAAGACAGCCAGGTGCCGCTGCTGTTCCTGACGGCTCGGGTAGATGATATTGACCAGGTGACGGGATTGGAGATCGGGGCGGACGAATACCTGACCAAGCCTTTCAGCCCGCGCGTGCTGGTGGCGCACGTGCGGGCGCTGCTACGGCGGGCGTATGGCGAGCTGGCCGCGCCAGCCGCCGTCTGGCGTGTGGGCGATCTGGAGCTGAACGCGGAGACGCGGCTGGTGACGCGCGGCGGGCGGCGCATTGACCTGACGCCGATCGAGTTTGACCTGCTGGCGGCGCTGATCGCCCGGCCAGGGCGGGTGTTCACGCGCAACGAGCTGCTCGACCGGCTGCAAGGTCAGAGCTACGCCGCATATGAGCGGGCGATTGATGTGCATATCAAGAACCTGCGCGCCAAGATCGAGGACGACCCGCGCGATCCACAGTACATTGAGACGGTGTTCGGCGTCGGCTACCGGATGCGCAGCGATGAATAGGCTGTGGGTGCGCTTGTCGGCGGCGTTCCTGCTGGTGGCCTGGGTGGGCATCGGCGCGGTGGCGCTGATCGTGCGCCAGGCGACTGAGGCCGGCTTCCGGCAGTATCTCGACCAGCGTGAGGCCGCCGGCGGTAATCCTGACCAGGTCGCACGGCTGCAAGCGTACTATGCGGCTCAAGGCGGCTGGCAGGGCGCGGAGGCGGTTCTATACGCCCGGAGCGGCGAGGGCGGGGCGCACAGCTCCAGCCGGCGCGGAGCCCAGCTTTTGATCGCCGGGACGAATGGCGTGGTGCAGGCCGCCACCGATCCGGCGGCGGTAGGGGAGATGCTGACGTCAGATGAGCTGGCCGAGGCTGCGCCGCTGGTAGTAGACGGCCGAACGGTAGGCTGGCTGGTCCGCCGCACGCCCGGCGAAGCGGCGCTGGGCGCGGCAGAGACTGCCTTTTTGGCAGAAGCCAACCGCTGGCTGCTGGCGGCGGCCGGCGGCGCCACGGCGCTGTCGCTGTTGGTGGGGGCAGCGCTGGCTTGGGCCATTGCCCGCCCGCTGCGGATGCTGACGGCGGCGGCCCAGCGTCTGACCGCCGGGCGGCTGGGCGAACAGGTGACGGTGCGGGGCACGCTTGAGATCAACGATTTGGCGGACGCTTTCAACGCTATGTCGCGCGATCTGGCGGCGGGCGAGGCGCTGCGCCAGCGCATGGCCGCCGATGTCGCCCACGAGCTGCGCACGCCGGTGAGCGTGCTGCGAGGACACCTGGAAGCCATGATGGATGGGGTGTATCCGCTGGACAGTGATCATCTGGCGGTGGCCTACGACCAGACCATCCATCTGGCGCGGCTGGTGGAGGATTTGCGCTTACTCACCCAGGCAGAGATGCGCCGGCTGCCGCTGGAGCGGGACGCGGTGATCCCGGCGGAGCTGGTGGCGCAGGCCGTCGAGGCGTTTTCGCCGCTGGCGCTGGACGCCGGCATCCGGTTGGAGCAGCAGGTGCAGGCCGATCTGCCGGCGCTCTGGGCGGATGCGACCCGCATCCGGCAGGTGCTGGACAATCTGCTGACCAACGCTCTACGCCATACGCCCGCCGGCGGCGCAATCGTCATCACGGCGGTGCGGCGCGACGGATGCGTGCGCTTCAGCGTCAGCAACACCGGCAGCCTGGCCGACGAGGACGCCCAGCGGGCATTTGAGCCGTTCTGGCGCGCCGAGGCGGCCCGCGAGCGCGACCGGGGCGGCAGCGGGCTGGGGCTGGCGATCAGCCGGCAGTTCGTGCTGCTGCACGGTGGGCGCATCTGGGCGGAACGCCGCGACCAGGAGACCGTGTTCGCGTTTGAGCTGCCGCTTTAGCTTTAGTGGGTAGCGACCGGCGCGGCGGGCTGAACTGTGCTATAATTCCGCACATCTGTTCCAATAAAGCTGCTGGCGGAGGCCGGCGCATGGCGAAAACGCGCGTCAAGTATGTCTGCCAGAACTGCGGCTACCAGTCGCCTAAAGGCTACGGGCGCTGCCCTAACTGCGGCCAGTTCAACACCATGGTCGAAGAGGCGGTCGAGGCGGCACGTCCGGCCAAGCAGAACCGCCAGCCGCCGGGGATGCTGCGGGCGGCTCCCCAGCGGCTGAGCGAGATCAGCAGCGAAGTGGGCGAACGGCTGTACGTGCCGCTGGAGGAGTTCAGCCGAGTGCTGGGCGGCGGCATCGTGCCGGGCAGCCTGATCCTGCTGGGCGGCGATCCCGGCATCGGCAAGAGCACGCTGCTGCTGGAGGTCAGCGCGCTGCTGTCGCAGACCGCCGGGACAGTGCTGTACGTCAGCGGCGAGGAATCGGCACGGCAGATCAAGATGCGCGCCGACCGGCTGGGCGTGCAGGCCGATGACTTGTACCTGCTGACTGAAACCAACCTCAG
This sequence comes from uncultured Anaerolineae bacterium, assembly GCA_937922795.1. GTDB lineage: Bacteria > Chloroflexota > Anaerolineae > Aggregatilineales > Phototrophicaceae > CFX2. The sequence goes on along the minus strand of CALAJK010000041.1, from coordinate 8,669 downwards.
CAGCATTTTTGAGCAGGTCAACCGGCTGAACCCGACGGTGCTGATGATCGATTCGATCCAGACGACCTACATCGAGGAGAGCGAATCGTCGCCGGGCAGCGTCACCCAGGTGCGGGAGTGCGCCAGCCGCTTGCAGCAGCTCGCCAAGGCCAGCGGCATGAGCGTGTTCCTGGTCGGCCATGTCACCAAAGAGGGCAGCATCGCCGGCCCGAAGGTGCTGGAGCACATCGTGGACACCGTGCTGTATCTGGAGGGCGACCCGTTCCAGGCGTTCCGGCTGCTGCGCAGCGTGAAGAACCGTTTCGGCGCGACCAGCGAGGTGGGCGTGTTCGAGATGGGCGGCGACGGCATGGTCGAAGTGCCCAACCCGTCTGAGGCGTTTCTGGCCGAACGGGTGGTCAACGCGCCGGGGTCAGCTATCGCCGTGACGATGGAGGGCACGCGGCCGCTGCTGGTCGAAATCCAGTCGCTGACCAGCCCGACCGCCTTCGGTAACCCGCGCCGCACCCCCAACGGCGTGGACTTCAACCGGCTGCTGCTCATCAGCGCCGTGCTCAGCAAGCGCGTCGGGCTGAAGCTGCACGAGCAGGATATCTTCGTCAATGTGATCGGCGGCTTGAAGGTGAGCGAGCCGGCCTCGGATCTGGCGATGGCGGCGGCGATGGCCTCCAGCTACTACGACCAGCCGATCCCGGCCGACCTGGCGTTCATCGGCGAGATCGGCCTGAGCGGCGAACTGCGCGCGGTGGGCCAGCTCCCGGCGCGGCTGAACGAGGCAGCCAAACTGGGTTTCAAGCGGGCGCTGGTCCCCCGCCTGCGCCGCAAGCTGGACGGACTGCCCAGCGGGCTGCAGGTGATCGAAGCGCGCAGCCTGGCCGAAGCGTTGAGCGCCGTCGTGCCGCGACGCTGACGCTCAGCCGACGCTAGGACGGCGGCGCAGCACACCCAGGCGGTTTTTCGTCTATACTGTCTATACCGAAATCAGCCTGCCAACCCTGAAACATGTCTACGCGGCCTCGCCGATCTGTCCCTCATGCGCCTGCGCGGAGTCAACAATCCCCTCCGCCGCGCGCCTATCCGCCGGTGCGGCGCGCTGAGCGCCGCCTCGCGCCCCCACGCCCAGCGATGCCGCCTCCGCCCATGCCCGGCGCGCGCCGGCCAGTCCCACGCCAACAGTCGCGTCAGCCGCGTCAGAACTGGCTGGCGTTGGGGCTGTTGAGCGCTCTGGCGTTTGGCCTGCTGTCATGCGCGGCGCTGGCGCTGGGAGTGGGCATCCTGTACGCTGACGGCATCCTGCCGGGCGTGCACAGCGGGGGCGTGGCGCTGGGCGGCCTTTCTCGCCAGGAGGCGGCCGCGGCGTTGCTGGCCGGTTGGGCGACGATTCGCCTGCGCGATGGCGAGCGCGTCTGGCGCGTATCGCCGTCTGAACTGGGCATCACCCTGGACGCAGAGGCGACGGCGCGAGCGGCCTATGATATAGGACGTTCAAACCTGGCCGCTGCGCCAGGAGCGATCCTGACACGGGTGATGCTGCCGCCGGTCGTGCAGGTGGATGTGACCGCTGCTGAGCAGGCGCTGATGGCGTTTGCGCCGCAGGTCGAGCAGCCGCCGGTGAACGCAGGCGTGCGGCTGGTGAATGGCAGCGTGCAGGCCACGCCGCCGGCTGATGGCTGGTCGCTGAACGTGAGGGCTACCCTGGCGCCGCTGATTCAGAATGCGGGCGCAGCGCTGGCCGACGGGATGTTGGAACTGGTGATGCAGCCGACACGTCCGACTGTGACCGACGCCTCGCCGCTGGTTGAACAGGCCAACCGCGTGTTGGCCAACTTTCTCGATATTCGGGTGTTCGACCCGGTGACGGGCGACATCGTCTACTGGTCGCTGCCGCCGGCGCAGTGGGGGCGGTGGCTGACAGCCGAGCCGGATGCCAGCAGCCCGCTGGGGCTGGCGCTGGCGGCGGACGCAGCGCAGGTGCGCGATTATTTGGCCGGGCAGGCCAACGTGGCGCTGGACGCCAGCCGCTATCTCGATCTGGATGAAGCGGCGGCGGCGGTTCAGAAGGCGCTGCGCGCTGGGCAGACGACGGCGACGGTGCGCGTTTACCATCATGACCGGCAGCATGTCGTCCGTCCGGGCGAGACGATCATCAGCATCGCCTGGGATTACGGCGTGCCCTACCCGTGGATTCAACAGGCGAACGGCGGCATTGACCGGGTGTCAGTCGGGCAGACGCTGGTTGTGCCATCACCCGATAAGTTCCTGCTGTACCCGCCAATTCCCGACAAGCGCATCGTCGTCAGCATCAGCCGGCAGCGCGCCTGGATTTACGAGGGCGGCGCGGTGAAATGGGAATGGCCGGTGAGCACAGGCATTCCCTCCAGCCCGACCTGGCCGGGCATTTACCAGATCATCTCCCACGTGCCGAACGCCTATGCCGCCAACTGGAACCTGTGGATGCCCTATTTTTTGGGCGTGTACCGGCCTGTCCCCGGCGCTGATTTCACCAACGGTTTTCATGGCTTCCCGACGCGCGGGGGCAGCCAACTGTTGTGGACGAACAGCCTGGGCACGCGCGTGACCTACGGCTGCATCCTGCTGAGCACCGATAACAGCCGGCTGCTGTACGATTGGGCCGAAGAAGGCGTCGTGGTTGAGATCCGGGCGTGATCGCAGCGCGGCTAATAAGCCCCGCGGCTCATCAGCACGGCTGGGATGGTCTGGAACAGGATTTGGAGATCCAGCCAGATTGAGTAGTTGCGGATGTAGCGCATGTCCAGCCGCACACGCTCCTCATAGGTGATGTCGCTGCGACCGGTCACCTGCCACAGGCCGGTGATGCCGGGCTTGACGGTGTGCAGGTTCAGCCCCCACTTGCCGTACTTCTCGACCTCGGCCATGGTGATCATGCGCGGGCCGACCAGGCTCATCTCGCCGCGCAGCACGTTGATGAGCTGCGGTAGTTCATCAATGCTGGTCTTGCGTAAAAACGCGCCGATGCGGGTGATGCGCGGGTCATTCTTCAGCTTGTAGAACTGTTCATATTCGGCGCGGGCTTCGGGATCGCGAGCCAGCAGCTCCTCCAGCACTTCCTGCGAGTTGACCACCATGGTGCGGAACTTGAAGGCGTCGAACTCCTTGCCGCCCACGCCGACGACGCGCCGGCGGTAGATGATCGGGCCGGGATCGGTGCGCTTCATGATGATGATGATGGCCAGAAACAGAGGCGACAGGGCGATCAACCCCAAGGTAGCGCCGACGTAGTCCAGGACGGTTTTGGCCACCACGTTCAATCCCGTCAGGCGGACGCGGTTCACGCTGACCATCGGGACAGAGCCGACGTCCTGGACGCGGACGCCGGTCGTCAGAATCTCGTAAATCCCAGAGGACAGCCACAGCGAGACTTGGTTGGAGTTGACAAAGCTGCGGAAAAGCTCCACCATATTCTCGCGATGAATGCCGCTGGTGGCCACGATCAGCCGCTCGATGCCGAAGCGCTCCACCAAATCTTTGGCGCGGCTGGTCGAGCCGTGGACGACCACGCCGGGCAGCACTTCCTCGCCGGGGCGGATGGTGTCGTCGAGGAAGCCCACGACGTTGATGCCGGCCATCGGCGCGCTCATGAGCTGCTCGGCGATGGCGATTCCCTCGCTGTTGGCGCCCACCACATAGGCCGGCGCCATGAAATGGCCGCGCCGGCGCAGCGCGTAGATGATCCGGCGCACGGTGAAACGCTCGATGAATACCAGCGACACAGTGAGCATCCACGCGATCAGCAGCCAGGCGCGGGCGATCTGCAGATTGGGATCGAGAAAGCTGGCGATGATGACCAGCATCATGCCTGCTGTGCAGGCATTGAAGACGTTCATGTATTCCTGATGGCCACCGAACAACACGGCCGGGTCGTAGAGCTGCAGCGCCGCGAAGAGCATCAACCACAGCGGGATGAGCGCATAGACCACGGTAGAGTAAAAGCCTGTGTCGCCGCCGGCAGGATCGAAGAACTGGGCGGTTGGCAGGTTGAACCGGATGTTGAACGCCATCCAGAAAGCCAAGGTGATCATCAACGCATCGGCGATGACCAGGGCGACGCGCACCGCCCGAAACTTGGTTTGGCTGCTCTGGCGGAGCGATTGGAGCAGTGTCGTCCGGCCAGCGCCGCGCGAGCGTTCATCAAACTGAGCAATGGCAGCCGGTGTGTCCATACAGGAAGTCACCCTCGTCTCTCACCCAGCGTCATGACCTGAGAAGCGGCAGTCTGCTGCCGCCGATTGATGGCCGCCTGATACAGCCTCTCTAGGGCGGCGGCGGCGCTGTCCCAAGAATGGTGAGTTTCAACATATCTGCGCCCGGATTCGCCCAGGCGTTCGCGCTGCTGCGGCGATCGCAGCAAATCTAGGAGGTGGCGGGCAATTGCTTCAGGCGTTTCGCCCACCAACAGCTCATCGCCATGCCGCGCCTGCAAGGCGGAGCAGGCCTGCGGCGAACACACCACCGGAGTTCTCATCGCCATGGCCTCCAGAACTTTGTTTTGGATGCCGACGCCGTAGCGCACCGGGCTGACGGCGATGGCCGCGCGCGCCAGATACGGGCGCATATCCAGGACGAAGCCGGTGACAGTCACCTGCGGCCGTTCGCTGAAGGCCTGGACCGTGGGCGATGGATCTTTGCCCACAATGTCTAAGTGGACATTGGGCATTTCCGCCCAGACCCGCGGCATGATGGCATTGACTAAATCTTCGGCGGCGGCGACGTTGGCATGATAACTCATCTTGCCGGTGAACACGATCCGCAGAGGATCGCGCGGCGTGGGCAGTGGGCTGAAATAATCAAGATCAACGCCGTTGGGGATCACTGTGACGCGGGCGTCATCACAGCCGAGTTCGATCAAGGCGCGGCGGTCGGCGTCGCTGGTCACGGTGACCTGGTCGAAGCGTTGGGTGAGCGCGCCCTCGAACCGGCGTGTGCGGCCCAGATCGAGCCACGCCATCAGCCGGCTCTTGAGGCTGGGCGCGTCTTGGAGCACTTTGCTGAACAGCAGCGAGATGCTGTCCACCGAATCGAAGACGGCCGGCAGATGAGGCAGAGCTTCTGCCAGCACAGCGCCGCGCAGGTGTTCAATGTGGACGGCGTCGTAGCGCGCCTGGGCCGCCAGGCGGCGAGCGCGGGCTGCCAAGGCGGTCGATCGTGAGTAGGCCGCCTGGAGCGGCATGGAGCTGGGCAGCGCCTGCAGACCATTGATCAAAGTCTGAAGCCGGGGATGCGGCACAACCTCCACCATCTCACACAAGGTCTGCAGCTCGCTCAGCGCTTCTGCGGCATCGCCCGGCGGCTGGAGCGCCAGCAGCGTCACCTGGTTTCCCCGGCGGGACAGCGCGCGCACGAAATTGTACGGGCGGACGCGGATCAAAGACGGGACATACGGGCTGAGAAACAGCAAGCGCATCGGTTTCAGCCTCGATGTTCCAGCGCAGCCGCCTGATAGATTTCGTCCAGCGGGCGGCATACCTGGCGGTAATCGTAGCGTTCTTCGACTGTGCGCCGGCCGTTCTGGGCGATGTAGGCGTTCAGTTCGGCGTCGTTCAGCAGGCGTATGACGGCCTCGGCGAAGGGGTCGGGCTCATCGGCGATCAGGATGTCTTTGCCATGAGTGACGGCGATCCCCTCGCAGCCGACGGTGGTCGTCACCATCGGGATGCCCTGCGACAGGGCGTTCAGAATCTTGACGCGCATGCCGCCCCCGGCCAGCAGCGGCACGACCATCAAACTGGCATCCTGGAAGTAAGGCAGCGGGTCATCTACGTAGCCAGTGACGGTCAGCGAGGGGTCGCTCTGCGCGCGCTCGACCAGGCTAGCGGGTGGACGCGCGCCGATGATGGTGAAGCGCACGTCTGGCACGCGCCGCTTGATGATCGGATAGATTTGATCTAAAAACCAGGTGATGCCGGCGATATTCGGCGGCCAATACATGGTTCCGATATGGATGATGTGCGGGCCAGACGGCCGGCGAGGGATGAACGCCTGCTGGTCAGTGTCGATGGCAATGGGGATGACGACGATGTCGTCGCGCGCGCCGGCTTCGATGAGCGCCTGTCGATCCTCTTCGCTGACAGCAGTCACCGCGTCGAAATCGCGGCACATCTGGCCTTCATAGCGTTTGAGCAGCTTCCAGTCGCGCCCGACCAGGTATTTCATCGGGTTGGTTGGCGGCAGCGTTTCGGCCATACGGCGGTAGAGTACCCACAGCGCGTTATGGAGATCGAGCACGCGCCGGCGCGCCGGCAGCGGCAGGGCATACTGGCCCATGTTGAGCTGGTCGGCGTGGATGATATCGAACGGCTCAGCGGCCGTGAGTGCAGTCAGCGCGTGACGCATGTCGGCGCGCTGGTCGCGCAGCATCATCCATGGTTGGCCTGTCAGCAGGCTTTGACCCAGGAAGCGCAAATCGTCAAATTTTGAGCGGGTGATAGGGACGGTGATGACGCGCTCGCACAGCGTTTCCAGGTGTTGGATGTATTCGGGCTTATCCGTTTCACGGATGAACGAGGCCAGCGTGACCTCATGCCGCTGCGCCAGGTATTTCAGGACGTAGTAAGTCTTCACTTTGGGCCCGCTGTCAGGCGGGTAGGGGAGCACCTGTGTGAGTAGCAAGACGCGCATGGCCGACCTCTGATCGCTCCAGGTCATGAGGCGAGGGCGACGCGCGCAGGCTGCCGACCGCGAATGGACTGGGCCAGACGCTGGGCGAAAACGACCACGGACTCGCTGGTAGGCAGTTCGGGATACACCAGGGTGGTGTTGGCCAGATACAAGTTCTGGTAGGGGGTTTCGGGCTGGCGGATGCTGCGCGCGGCGTTCACGCCGTAGATCGGTTCCACGTAGCGCGATCGGCTGACCGCCTGATGCTGTATCTGATGCGTGTCGAAGTGCGGAAAAATGCGCTGGAGATGCTCCAGCCAGGCTGACAAGATATCGCCGTCTGAGACGCCCATCCAGTCGTTGTCTGAGGCGGTATAACGCGGCAGATAGACGATGTGTCGTCCCTCCCATTCCGGGTGTGGTGTTTCGATGATGCTGGAGAACGGGCTGTTCGGGTCGATGATGTTGAGCGTCCAGTAACCGGTGAGGGGACGATCCAGCACCAGCATCGGGCAGATCAGGCCGAGATAGCGGTCGTTGGCCAGCGTCTGCAGGTAATCGTCATCCGCGCCCGGAATGAGATGGCTGAACACGGGCGTAGGCACAGCCGCGATGACCACGTCAAACCGGTAGGTCTGGCTGTGAGTGCGCACTAGCCCGACTGCGCCGGTGTGCACCTCGATCTCACGTACCCGCGCCAGCGTCTCGATGTGCCCGCCGCGCGCTTCTACCGCCTCGGCCAGAGCGCGGATCAACGCGTAGTGTCCACGTTTGAGATAGCCGACCTTGCCCTTCAGATCCGGCGCGCGGCGAATGGCCATCATTCGGTTCATCCAGGCCCAAACGAACGTGGCCGGCACCTGGTCGTAGAGGCTGTCGAATTTGGCCTCCAACAGCGGACGCCAGATGCGTTCAAAAGTTTCGCTGCCGCCGATGCGCAGCAGCCAGGCTTTGACAGTGAGCGCATCCAGCGCCTGCCAGTTGCGTTCTCGTCGCGCTTGCAGCAGCGCCAATCCTAATCGCACCCGGCTAGGCGGGCTGAGCGGCGCAAACGTCATGAAATCGGCGATATTGCTGAGCGGGTAGAGCACATTATCATGGATGAAACCGGTGCGAACATCGCGAAAGATGAGCTCGCTAGCCAGTCCCAGTTGGTGGCACAACTGCCGGATCGCGTAGTCCTGGGGTAGGATGGCGTGTTGATAGCGCGCGACCGCCAGCCCGTCATTGAAGGTGACCTCGCCGCTGAGCCCGCCGAGCTCAGCGCTCTGCTCTAGCACGGTCACTTGCTCGCCCTGTTGGGATAGAAAATAGGCCAGGCTGAGGCCCATCAACCCGCCGCCGACGATGCCGATGGACATAGCTTAAGCCTTCGCGCTGCGCGCGACGATCCACACGCCGGCCACAATGATGAGGAAGCCCAGCACGCGGTCGACGGTGATGTGTTCGTGAAACAGCACCGCGCCGCCGATCAGTACGGCGATATACGTCAGGCTGAGGAAGGGGTAGGCGAAGCTCAAATCCGCCCGGCTAAGCGCCAGCAGCCACAGCAGCGTGCTGACGCAGAAGATGGCGACGCCCGCCAGCAGCAGCGGGCTGGTCGCCATGGCCAGCAGCGCTTCGGGCGAGAACTGCAGCTTGCCCAGGCTGTTCATGCCGGCCTTGAGGACGAGCTGTCCCACAGCGCCGAAAGCGACGCTGAGCAGCACCAGACCAATCGCGCGGGCGTTGGCTGTGCGGCCAGCTATCTTCGGTTTAGAGTGCGATCGGACGAGGTCGGGGTTGGCGTCCACTACGGTCATAGGGCGTATTCTGAAACCTTGTAGGCGAACAATATCTCTTGTGATGTTCCCAGCGTAGATGCGTCGCCTTGCAGATGACTAACGGGGAGGGTCTAGCCACCGGACACTGAACAGATGAGCGAGAGGAATGGGTAGGAAAGCCAGCGATTTTCCAGTAAGGTTGAGTTGCGAAACGAAACCAACCTGGAGAAGCACATGCGATCTGTCGCCATTCCTCACCTGTATAGTAGC
>CALAJK010000040.1 GCA_937922795.1 uncultured Anaerolineae bacterium | reverse complement strand
GGGTGCTGGCATTGTCCGTGGGAATAGAAACAGACCCCCGCTTACCTACCGTTCAAGCCACAATACATTAGGCTTCAGGCTCTTCATCGTCGGGGCAGCAGCGATACTCCTTGGACTTCTCCAGATGAAAACATCGGCTTGTTATAGTCACTGTAAGACTATCATAGATCATTTATGACTCAGAGGATGCAGGCCAAATGTACTAGGGCTGGCCGGCGGTCAGTCATCTTCGCGGTTCAACACATAGTACGAGCCGCGCTTCTGGCCCATTTTGCGCAGCACATTCTTGGTGACCAGATCGGCTAGATCGCGGCGGATGGTCTCAGGGTGCACATCCGGGCAGAGCTGCTGAAGATCGCTGTTGGTGATACGCCGGGCGCTGCCCTCCTGCTGGAGGAACAGCAGCGCCACTTCCTGGCGCGGGTTGATCTCAATACCCTGGTAGACGCCGCCCAGCGTCGGAGCCGGAGCAGCTAACGGCGCAGCTGCCGCTTCAGGTTGGCTGAACAACACTACCCGAAAACCGCCCGCTTTCTCCTCAAAGATAGGCGCGCGCAGGTTCTTCTGGCGCATTAGATCAATGACCCGATCAACGCCATAGCCTAGGCGTTCGATAAACCCCAGATCGGACAACACTTGCACGATTGCTGGATTGCGCGAGAAGCGCTCATCTTTGATATTGTCAACTGTCACAGGACCGGGCAGGCCGCCAGGGCTGGTGACTTCCATGCGATTACTGAAGATGAACAGCCGGATCCCGTCGCCTCTGATCCGGTAATCGCGGTGCGCTACCGCGTTGACTACCAGCTCGCGGGCAGCTTCCAACGGATACTCGAACTGCTCCGCCCGCGCCATGGCAGCCCCCAGAAGTACATCTTTGCGCAGGGTATCTACCAGGAACATTTCCGCGCGTCGAATCTGGTCGGGCAGCGTGCCGACGATGTCCTGGCGGGTGAAGCTGTCGCCCATCGTCTCGCCCGCAAAGCGCGCCGCCGTGATGTCCGCGCCGCGCACGAAGCGCTGCGGGTCGCGCCCAAACAGCAGAATGCCCGCGTAAGTTGGCCGAAGCTGCCCATCGTGTTCGACCAGACAGCCGCGTTTTATCAGGATAGTTTCGACCCGCGTCTCCGCGATGCCGCGCAGGCCGCTGGCATAGGCGCGCGCTTTGGCCCAGTCAATATCATCGCGGGTCGCGCCCGGCACGGGCTCGGTCTCAAAGCCGATCTCGCTGCGCTCTGTCATCAGGGCGTACAGCTCGCGCGGTCGCAGGGGCACGTTTTCAGCGCCTAAACGCCGTAAGAAGCGACCACCGACGGCATAGACGTGGGGCATTCCACGCGGGATCATCAGCGCCACCACTGACTTCTCATCCAGCGTCACCACCTGGGGCAGTGGCACAATCAACGCCGGATCCATAGACAAAGCCATCTGCAGCAGCTTCTCAACCGCGTCCGAGGGATCCTCCAGGCCGGCAACAACGCCCGGCGCTCCCTCGACCCCCAGCAGAATGACGCCGCCGTCGCCATTGGCCATCGCAGCCATCGTCTCCTGCACAGCAGCCGATTCTGCCGAGGGAAACCAGGCGGCGGCGGCGGTGCGCTCGCCGGCGATCAATCGTCTAAGATCATCGTCGGTCAAACTCATTTCTCTTTCACAGCCTCGGATGTGTCGTCTTTCTCTTCTTCGCGCTGGCGGCGCTCAGCATCGCGCTTGCGCCCGCCCGGCGGCGGTTTCAGCAGAACGCGGTCAATCACCTGCTGCATTGTATCCACGAAAATGATGTTCAGATCCTTCAACGCTTCTTGAGGCACATCCATCAGATCTTTCTTATTTTCAGAGGGCAAGATGACATTGGGAATGCCCACGCGCCGCGCCGCCAGCACTTTCTCCTTGATGCCGCCCACCGGCAGCACTTTGCCGCGCAGCGTGATCTCGCCCGTCATGGCAAAGTTGCTGCGGACTTTACGCTCGGTGAAGGCCGACAGGATGGCCGCGGCCAGGGTGATGCCGGCGGATGGCCCATCTTTGGGGACTGCCCCCTCTGGCAGATGGATGTGCACATCGTAGTTCTCAAAATCCTCGTTGGGGATGTCGAAATCCGCCGCGCGCGAGCGCACATAACTCAGAGCGGCCTGAGCCGATTCCTGCATCACCTCGCCTAGCTGACCGGTCATGGTCAGGTTGCCTTTGCCGGGCAGCACCGACACTTCGATCATGGAGATATCGCCGCCATCGTAAGTCCACACCAACCCCGTCGCCAAACCGACTTCATCCTCACGATTGGCGCGGCGATGGCTGTAAAGCGGCGGACCCAAATAGGTGATCAACCGGCTGGGCGTCACGCGCAGCGGCAGCGGCTTCTTTTCAGCCACCAGCCGGGCGATCTTACGACAGACGTTGGCGATCTCACGGTTGAGGTTGCGCACGCCGCCTTCATAGGTGTACTGGCGAATGATCATCTCAAGCGCGCGTTTGTCAAAAATCAGCTTCAAATCTTGCAGTCCATGGGCTTCAAGCTGATTCGGGATGAGGAACTGCCGCGCAATCGCCAACTTTTCTTCCTCGGTGTAACCAGGGAACTCGATCACTTCCAGCCGGTCAAGCAGCGCCGGCGGCAGCGGGTCCAGATCATTGGCGGTGGTGATGAACAGGACCTTAGATAGATCATATGGCACTTCCAGATAGTGATCGGAGAAAGCATAGTTCTGTTCTGGGTCAAGCACTTCCAACAGCGCCGCCGCCGGGTCGCCGCGGAAATCCGCCCCCAGTTTATCGACTTCATCGAGCACAAACACTGGGTTGATCGTCCCAGCTCGCCGCATAACCTGGATGATACGTCCTGGCAGCGCGCCGATATAGGTGCGGCGATGGCCGCGAATCTCGGCTTCGTCGCGCACGCCGCCCAGGCTGACGCGCACAAACTGGCGGCCTAACGCGCGCGCGATGCTCTTGCCCATAGAGGTCTTGCCCGTGCCCGGCGGCCCAACGAAACACAGCACGGGGCTTTTCATCTTGTTGCCCGCCAGTTTGCGCACCGCGATATGTTCCAGAATGCGATCCTTCACTTTAGTCAGGCCGTAATGATCGGCGTCCAACACCTTCTGGGCATGCGCAATGTCCAGGTCATCCTCCGTCTGCTGCGTCCAGGGCAAAATGGTCAACCAGTCGATATAGGTGCGGATGATGCCCACCTCAGGCGCCATGGGCGGCATCATCATCAAACGCGACAGCTCTTTCAACGCGCGCTCGTGGATTTCTGGCGGCAGCTTAGCCTTGAAAATCTGGTCGCGGACTTCGTTGATCTCCTGCTGGAAGAAATCTTGCTCGCCCAGTTCGGTTTGAATGATGCGCATCTGCTCGCGCAAGTAGACCTCGCGCTGGCTTCGGTCCATCTCCTGCTGTACCTGGATATTGATTTCATCCTTGACCTCTAACACGTCCTGTTCTTGCTCTAACAAGACGGCCACGCGCAGCAGCCGCGCATTAACATCAAACGTTTCGAGCAGCGTCTGGCGCTCATCAACGCTGATCGATAGCGTTGAAGCCACCAAATCCGCCAACAGCGCGGGATCGTTCACGCTGGCGGCATACGTCACAACTTCCTGAGACAAGGTCGGGTTCAGATCGGCAATGCGCTTCAGCAGAGACAGCACACGCTGCGCCAGCATAGGCGTGTCCGCCGTGACCCCCTGCGGCTCGATGACAGGCCGCGCTAGGGCGATCATGTACGGCTCAACCTGCCCCAAATCGACGATCTCAACTCGGCGTCGGCCCTGTACCAACAGGCTGCGCGTGTCATCAGGCATGCGAACCAGCCGTCCAGGAGCCATCTCCACGCCTACGCGGTGAAGATCCTCCGGCATCGGTTCCGGCACATGCGCATCGCGCTGCAGGACGCCTATGACTGTTTGCTTCTTCAGCAAGCTCATCTGAGCGGCTGACACAACGTGCGGCTGATACAGCGAGACAGGCGTTACTACGCCGGGGAAGACTGCCTGAGCGCGCAGCGGCAGCAGCGGGCAGCGGATCAGCCCATCTTCATCCGGCACAGCGTTCGGGATATTGTGAAAATCGTTTCCACCCGTTTGCTTAGTCAAAGCGGCGCGCCCTCATGCGGGTTGTTGAAGGATATGGGGAGAATACAGTTTACCGCAGTCTGTTTGGCGCGCAAAATCCGCTTAGCGCTTGAAAAACTGTTGGCGTTGGCCAGGTTCTAGGTTAGACTGAAACTGTTGGCTGCCCTATTGGACGTAAGGATGATGCGACTTTCAATCGGTCTGGTGAGTTTAGCGGCGCTGCTGGCGCTGGGCGCAGTGCTGTGGTTTGGCAGCGCCCTCATCAGCCCTAATCTGCCTTTGATCACCCACGCCGCTTTCTCGCTTGAAACCATCTCACCGAATGCTGATGGCCAAGACGACATCGCCATATTTGAGTACGGGCTGTCGCGCAATGCCGTCGTCTCGCTCTATCTGGAAGATGAGCGCGGCCAGCAGTACCCTTTCCGGCAAAATGAGCGGCGCGCCGTGGGCGATTACCGCGTCGAGTTCAGCGGCGTGGTGGACGGCTATATGCTGCCCGGCGAAAATCTAGCGAGCGAAGTCGAACGCCGCCTGCTGCCGAACGGCCGCTACACCTGGAAACTGACGGCGACCGACCTCGCCGGTCAAACTTCCATGGAGACCACAGGCGTGCTGGTGATCCAGGATGCTGACCTGCCGCTGCCAGATATCACCACCTTCAGCGTATCCCCCGATGTGTTCACCCCTAACCAGGATGGCATCCGCGACCGCGCTCAGATCAACGTGTATCTGACCCAGCCCGCCCAACTGCGCGTCTATCTTCAGAATGACGATGGGCTGCAAATTTTCATCCCGGCTCGCAAAGAAGGCCGGCTGCCCGGCGAAGCCGGACGCCACCTGTTCGATTACGACGGCGGCGTAGATCTGGGAGCCGATCCGCCGCCGGACGGCGTTTATCAGGTGATCGCTGAAGCGCAGGACGCCGTTGGCCAGCGCGTGCGCCGCACGGCCAGGCTGATCATCGCCGACGGCGGCGACCCTCAGGCAGAGATCGCGCCCCAGCCGATCGGCGTGGATGTGGTCTTCGCGCGCGCGCCGTTCGACCCGGCGTACTTGAGCCAAGCCAGCGAACCGGCAGCCCTGATCCCGCCGCCTGACGACCCGCAAGATCTCAGCTTCACGGCGGTCAATATCCCTCTGGGCGACCTGCTGGTGTTCAAGCTGACCGTCGAGAACTATGGCGAAGTGCCTATCCGCACCAGCGGGCCCCCGCCCGGCACTGTCTACGAACAGGGGCAGGTGGCTGCGACGCTGGGCTGGTTTGATGAGTCTGGAGCCTGGCGGGTGGGGATTGACTGCGACACTGCTACCCGCGACTATCCCTGGCGCTGGGCAGTCGGCGCCCCAGATATGCTGGATACCGTCACCGATCCGGAAACGGGCCAGGTATACTATTATCTCCCGCCCGGCAAACAAAGCGTGGTATGGGGCGCTGTGCGCATGACTCAGTTGATCGAGGCGCGCAACCCCCAGAAATGCTGGGCAGGCCTCATCCACGAGGATGTTGAGGTCAGCGTCCGCAACTCACGCGTGGGCGCCCGCGACATCGAACTGGTTGATCCGGCCGGATCGAGCAGCCGCGGCGGCTGATACAGCAGTTCCAACAGGCGCGGTATAATACACCCATGGGGCTGGACCGCCTGGCAGCGAAGGAGCGCGAGATCGTGACTTCTCGACTCAGTTTCAACCGCACGGCTGCGATCATGCTGTGGGCGCTGCTGCTGCCGCTGGCCGCCTGCCGCGAGCAGGCCGCCCAGACGCTGGCGACGCCCCTGCCCACCCTCACACCGACGCC
>CALAJK010000039.1 GCA_937922795.1 uncultured Anaerolineae bacterium | reverse complement strand
TTCGGCTCGGTTGGGATTTCCTCGAACGGCGATTAGCCCTGTCTGATCCCATCCCCCGCGTCTCGATTCCGAACTTTTGTTTGATGTCCGGTGGCTAGGGGGAGGGTTTGAAAGGTATTGTGAGAATCGCTCGCAACATACTTGCAGTAAGAGAACCAAGAACCTATTCTTAGGTCAACGTCGTCCCAGCCACTTAATAAAGATTGCCGCCAAACTGCATACGATTCCAGCAGCAATCAATCCGCCTAGAAACGTCTGGCTCGCATAGATATCTGTTGAGACTGTGGCCACAGGTGTTTCAATGCGCTCAACCGTCGGAAATGGAGTCACAGTGGGGTCTACATATCGAAACAAGGTCGGCGTGGGCAGCGGCGTTTGCGTCGGACGAAAGGCCAACGTCGGCACGGATTGAAGCTGCCCCGGTAGGTGGCTGTAGTAGACTTTTAAGATGCCAGTTGCGCTTTGTTCGCCCTGCAAGTTCTCCCGCATGCCGCGAATGAACCAGGTGAGATGCAGGTCGTTGTTCAAGCCCACTACAGCCTTGGGCCATTCGGGCCGCATCTCCGGGCTGTAGAAGACGCGCACGGGCGCCTGCCAGGCGCCCTGGCCGTACTGGACGTGATACAAAGACGCGTTGGCTGTAGACTGCTCGTTCGGCTGCCCTGTAGCGAACAGGTGCACAATGCCCAGTTTATCGGTGATGAGTTCGTAATCGTCTAGCGGTGTGTCGTTGATACCACGTGCTACTAGCCCAGGGATGGGTACAGGTTCAGTCCAAGAGGCTCCCAAGTCGTGTGTGACCTGGTAGTAGATGCTGCGGTCAACATCCGTGTGGTAGCGCCACACGGCCATCAAGGAGCCGTCGCGCAGTTCGGTTGCGGCGATCTGAATAGGACGGCGGTCCGGCAGATTGCCGCCGTCGAGAATGATGGGGTTTGACCATGTTTCGCCATGATCTTCTGAATAGACGATTCGGACATCTTGTGCCGCGCCACGACCGATATACCAATCTAACCCTTCATCCCAGATGATGTACAGGCGACCACTCTGTCCTTCAAAAATATCCATCCGGTCGTTGCCAGAGTTGGTTTCAAGTGAGATGGGAAAAGGTTGGCTCCAAGAATGACCGCCGTCGGTGGAACGTCGGTAGAATAGGTCACTGCACAGAACGCATTGTCCGCTCTCCGCATTGATACCAGTGGATAAGCTGATACCTTCAACTCGACCACTACTGACAAAATGTAGATAGTCGTTCCGATCTGCTGTCAGATCAACGTAATACCCGCTCCCCAATTGCAGCGGTTGGCTCCAGCGTTGAGCATTATAGGCTTGTGTTGCTGGCGCATGGGCATACCGATGAGTCGTTTCATGTCTGTATGCAGCGTGCAGTATGCCGTCACTCGTCACAGCGAGTGAGTTTCTTACAGTCAAACCACCGCCTTCATAAGTTGTGATGACATCATGGTTGTTAAACCATGTGCCATCAATTAGTTTTGCAGCGTACTCGAGTGTATCAAAAGACGTCGATGCGTTGGATCTGACACCGTACCAGCCAATATGCACAGTGCCATGCCCGTCAACGGCGATGCTCTGCCACCAGCCATCGCCCAGGAACAGCGGCGCAGACCAAAAGCGGTTGGGGTCTTGAGCGGTGACGATGTTAGGTTGAGCGAGGCTTGCTGTCGCAACGAACAGCAGGGTAAATAAAAAGGCCAGTTTTACCGGGTGTCGTGCTGAATACGATTTCATTCCAGCAAGCCTTCAACCCCTGGGAGCGATCGTTCAATGGGTTGATGAGACAGGTACTCCGACTCAGATTTGATCTTGTAATGAAGTGCGACTGTCAAGCCAGCCAGCATCCACGACCAGATGGTGTAATCTAAGCCGCTTAGGGTCTGCGTATAGGGAAAAGGTGTGACCCAATCGCCAAGCATCATCGTCAACAGCGTGCTGCAGTTGGCTGCCAATAATGTAATCGCCAGCGTATAGCGGAAATCGCCTTTGAAAAGTCTTTTTCGAGCTTCCAGATAGGTGCGCCATGAGATGGCGATGATCGCAAGCCAGAAGGCGACGAACACCGCAAAGCCAATGATGCCGGTCTGGGCGATGATATCAATGTAGTTGTTATGTGAGAGCTGGAAGAAACCTGTCAAATAAGTTGAGAAATAGAAATAATAGCCGGCTGGCCCAGTGCCAAACAAAAAATGCTGATTAGCTACATCTAGAGTGTTGGCCCACGCCTCGGCGCGTGTGCTACCTGACACGTTGCTTTCTAAAGCAAAGGCTTCTTGTAACTCATCTAGCTTGGAAGCGCCAGCCAGGGCTACCACGATCATCAGCGCAACGAACAGACGCTGTGAGCGCAGCAAGAGCAGAATGAGCGTGACCACCAGCAGCGGCAGCCAGCCGCTCAGCCAGCTTAGTCCTAATCCAAGTACAACGTAGAACCAACCGAGAAAGATGGCTAGCAGCACACCTCGATGCCACCATCTGAGGCCGGGGTTAAATAACGCCTGTCCGAGCGCCAACGCGCCTGCCCAGGTCGGGAATTGGCCGCGCGCGTTGAGCGGCGTAGGCACGCCGCCTGTGCCTAGACGCAAGACCAGCAAGACCGCGCCGACGCCGATGAACCACCACACGAAGAAGCGCATCGCGCCGAGCGATCGCATTTGATTGGCGAACAGGAAGTAAGTGCTGACCGAGATGATCATCACTAGGCCAGTCATCAGGCGGGGCAGCAGCTTGTCCTGGAACAGATAGCTGACGCGCTGATCAACGAACAGTCCGCTCCAGAAGAATGAGATGATGACCACGATGATGAAGGCGAGGCCGAACTTGTTGGCCGGGGCGGGCAAGGCCGTGAGCCGGCGTTCAACGACCAGCATCCGGAACAACCAGACGCCCAGCATCAGATACAGCAGGATGAACGTGAACGTCACTTTGGTGCCGGTCCCGGTGTTCAGTCCTTCGCTGAGCACCGTAGAGACGATCACGATCGCCAGCAGCCCTTTTTCCATGCTGCCGTAGGCGATGATGGCGGCTGTTAAGCCGGCCATGACGAGGGTAGGCATCAGACCTAAGATGAAGTCTGTGCCTATTAGCTGAGTGTCTTTGAACAACACCGCAGACAGCACTGTCATCAGCAGGCATAAGCTGATCAAGCCAGCGCGCACAGTCAGACTGTAGTGGCGCTCTAAGAAGTAGTAGCGCAGTTTGCCGATGATGACGGCGCGGCCAAACAGCGTTGCCAGCATAATCGCTACCTCAGCTCAGGAAACGAGATCCGGTTGATAACTGGCAATAGTCTTTTCGCCATTCATTCATCCGCGCCGGGATCACTTTCCGCCGATGGTGCAGACGGCAGCGGCTCGCGCACATAGTCCAGCAGCGCGTCGCGCTGGTCGCGCAGCATGTCAGGTATCGAAGCGCCGCTGGCCGGACGGTGATCGGCATTAGCGTTATCATCCAGCAGCGGGCGGTGCCCTGCGCGGAAACGCGGCAGACGGTTGAGCATTAATTCGATGTCGCTCTCGCGGATCCACCGCCGGCGGCCCTTGCGGATCGTGTTCAAATAGCCGATCTTGATCCACTCGCGCACCGTGTCTTCAGTGATTCCGAGATGGATCGCGCAGGCGCGCAGCGAGTACAGCCGCTCGCCGTTTTTGTCCATCAACACATGGCGGTTGAAACGCAGCAGCGGCTGTCGTTTGCCCGCGTTCAGCACCTCTCGATTCAGGCGTTCGGGACTGAGCGAGAGCGTGCGCCGGTAATAGGGCTGGCTGTGCGTGCTGGTCACCTGCAACTGTACGCGATTGAAGGCTAAACCGAAGATCGAGGCGTTGTTGGCTTGATGCAGGGTTTGGAGCACCCGGTTGAGCGCTTTGTCGGTCGTGCGCCTGGAATCGACCACGATGATCATGCCGTCGCTAACTTCTGCGACAAAGGCGGAGTCTGGGCCGCCGATGGCTGGAACGGTGTCCATGACGATCACGTCAAAGCGGTTCTTCAAGGCATCAATCAGTTTCGGAAAGCGGGAACTGCTGAACAGAGCCGCTGAGTCGGCGTTCGAGCGGCCACAAGGCAGGATAGTCAGCCGATCGAAACCGCTGTCCAGGAGCGCCTGTTCGAGCAGAGTCTCGAAACTGCCATGCCCGGCCAGAATGTCGGACAGTCCCATCACATTGGGCAGGCGAAACATTTCGTGCAGATCACCCTTGCGCAGGTCGCCATCGATGATCAGTGTTTCCAGGCCGGCCTGAGCGAAAGATAGACCCAGGTTGGCGGCAGTGATCGTCTTGCCATCGCCGGAGTC
The DNA here is from genome assembly GCA_937922795.1 of uncultured Anaerolineae bacterium. Lineage (GTDB taxonomy): Bacteria > Chloroflexota > Anaerolineae > Aggregatilineales > Phototrophicaceae > CFX2. Next base: position 13,781 of record CALAJK010000039.1, on the reverse strand, counting down.
GTAGCTGGTGATGCCGATGACGCGCGGGATCTTGCCGCCAGCCGCCAGCACCAGTTTGGCGCGGAGCTGGCGCAGCACCTCGCTTTCGATCGCATCGGGCATAGAGATGAGATATAGCGGCAGCTTGTCGCGCGGGATGACGCCCAGCGGCCCCAGCACCTTCACCCCGGCGACCGTCGTCAGCGATTCGTTCCACTGCAGCCGCTTATCGAAATAGCCGATCAAGACGACGGTGATGATGGACAGCGCCAGCCCGGCCACGCCCGACAGGATGACGCTAACCGTCGAACCGGTCGTGTAGGGGACGGAGTCCGGACGCGCGAGTTCGAAGATGCGCAGCGAGTTCGACTGGTCGGGCAGACCGTTGGCGAGTTCGGCGTAGATCTGCTGCAAATTCCGAATATTCTCCAGGATGGCATTGCGTTCTTGCAGATTCTGCGCGATTTCAAAGGCTGAAGTCAGATTGGCGCCGGCAGCAAATTTCGAGTCGTACTGCCCTTTGAGTTCTTCGATCTGCCGCTGTAGATCGCGCAGTTGCTGGCGGCGAAACTCGGTCTCCGCCGAAACTTGTTCCGTAGGGCTCTGAGCGATCACTTCCTGAGCGATGCGGTTGGCGATGTTGGCAGCGCGGTCTGGGCGCGTGTCGGCGATGGTGATCTCCATGATGGGCAGGTCTTTGGCCTGAGTGACGTTCATCACCCGGTTGAGCTCCTCGACGCTGGTCCCTAGATTCAGATCACGAATCACGGGGTCAAGGATGATGGGGCGGCGCGTAATGCCTGAGTAAATGGTGATGAGATCGCGAATGCGATTGAGAGAGGTGTTGAAACCCTGGGTATCTGTCCCTCGCTCAAAGTTTTGTCCGAAGAGGATGGTCGCCGTCGCAAAATAGATATCAGGCTGCTGGCTGCGCACAAACGCGCCCACACCCAAGCCCACTGCCGTTGAGAGGAGAATCAGCCACCACCATTTGAGCAGCAGTTTGAGGATTGCCTGCAGGGGGGATGATGACGCGACCACGAGCCGGTACCTCGCTAGAAATGCAGGAATACATTGAGATCAACTCTAGTCTATCATTGAAAACAAATCAACTAACACTGGCCTAAAGGATTGGGTCAGCGAAGTGCAGGGATGAAGGCCGGCGTACTGCTTTATTGGTCGGTTCTGCGTTCACCGATGTGCACAGCACCGGCTGCTATCTGCATCGCCGGCCATGGAGCAGCTCATTTACGTCCTGAGGCGAGCATTCGATCCGAACACTTTCCTGAGAGGCGGTGAATGGGCTGATTTATGCTGTTGGGGGGTTAGCGATCAGAAGTCGTCGTCTTCGTAATAGTCTTCTTCATCCTCGTCGTCCAGATAGTCTTCTTCGTCCTCGTCGTACAGGTAGTCATCTTCGTCGAGTTCGGAAAGATCGTATCCGTCGTCGTCGATCAGATCGTCGTCTAGCTCGTCCTCGTCGAGTTCATCTTCTAGATCGTCGTCTACGAATTCATCTTCCAGATCGACATCCTCGTCATCAAGAGGATCGATGTCATCATCTGCAAACGCTGGATCAAGACTGTCCCAGATCAACGTTTCGAAGTCCATTGATCACCCTTTCTCGGTGCGACCGCTGTCAGCGCGCGATATTCTAGCACGTAATTTTGAATTGTGAACTATGGAATGCTCGCTATTTTCCGCTATTTAGCGTCGGCGATTTTCCTCTGAACCATCCCTAGAAAATACGCGTGCAGGCGCTCATCACCGGTCAGTTCGGGATGAAAAGCGGTTGCCAACAGGTGTCTCTGCTGGACAGCCACAATGGTCCCGTCCTCCAGCGCGGCCAGAGTCTCGACATCGGCTTCGGTTCGCGTGACAATTGGGGCGCGGATGAAGACTGCGTGGAACGGGCCGCCCGCCAGACCACGGATCGGCAGCTCGGCCTCAAAGCTGTCCACCTGGCGGCCAAAAGCGTTGCGGCTGACGGCGATGTCCATGACGCCCAGGATGGGCTGGCGATCATTGCCGATGTCCTTGGCCAGGAAGATCATGCCGGCGCACGTCCCCCAGGTGGGGGTAGAACGGGCGAACTGGCGCAGCGGCTCGATCAGGCCATAGTCGGCTGCCAGTTTGCCGATCGTGGTGCTCTCTCCGCCGGGGATGATCAACCCATCCAGCCCCAAGAGGTCATCTGGCAGCCGCACTTGAAGCGGGCGGGCGCCTAACCGGCGCAGCATCTTCTCATGTTCGATGAATGCGCCTTGCAGCGCGAGGACGCCGATGTTCATAGAGTGAAATGCTATATCCGATTAAGGTATACGATATGCTCTGCGTACAGTTTGGCGCAGAGCGCGGAGGCGGTCAAGGGGGGAATAGAGCCAGGCGGCGGTCTGGCTCCATCAGATCAGCTAACGCTGTACAAACTGCTTGCGGCGATAGATTTCGTCCGGGCGGCGCACGATATGCAGCACATCTTCGCGCTTCATGAAGACTGGCTCGCCAACGGCGCAAGCCCCGGCGAAGATCTTCGCCGCCTTCACGCACATGGCGGTGACGTTCAGCACTTCGGTAGGGGTTTGGCCGAGGGCGATCAGGCCGTGGTTGGCCATCAGGATGACTTTGGGCGCCTCGCCCCATGTATCCAGGTAGCGCCGCACCTGGTCGCGGATGGCCAGCGACAGCGGCAGTCCGGGGTCAACGTAGGGCACGAACACCGACTCGGGGCCGCAAACGACCGCCTCATCGGGGAAAATCCGATTATGGGCGAACTGCTGCGCCCGGCTGCTGCACATGAGGCGGTTGACGGCGACCGGGTGGGTATGGCCCACAACCTGCACCCGGCATTCGGTCAGCAGCATGGCGTGGAAGGTCACCTCGACCGAGGGGCGCAGCGGCGACGATGGATCAACTTTGGCGGCGTCCATCACAGCTTTCTGGGCTTCGAGGTCGCCCGGCGAGCGTTCCAGCATCGCCAGGATCGGCTCGAAATGCACCGCAACGAAGCCATCAGGGCCGATGTGTTCCATGCCCTGGCCGCTGGCTTTGATCCAGAAGCTGGCGTCGTCAATCCGCGCTGAGGTGTTGCCTTCGCCGATGATGACGTATTCCAGGTGAGGCTGACCGAGCGTGCGGGTCATCTCGACCAACTGCGATAGGGTGTCTGACATAGCTATTGTCCAATGGGTTGGGGGCGCAGCCAGGCTGCGCCCCCGTAGATCAAACTAGAAGTCGAAGTCGTCGATGTTCTCAGCGTTGTAGATGAAGGGCGGTCCAAGCAGCACTTCGCTGCCGTTGACCACCTGCAGCGTGCCCAGGCGGCCAGCTTCCACCGAGGTGTCGCCGGGTTTGAACGTACCATCTACGACGGCGCGCATGACATAGACGGCCGCGTAGCCCAGGTCAACTGGGTTCCACAGCACGACTGACTTGACGCAGCCCGACTTGACATACGGACGCATGGCGTTGGGGGTCGCCAGACCGACCACCGACACCTTGCCGCACAGGCCGGCCTGAGTGACTGCATCGGCTGATGCTGGCGTGGCGACGCTGGTCATGCCGAACAGGCCATCCAGCTCGTCGCCGTACTTGTTGATGAGCGTAGTAGCCTGGTTGAAGGACAGGATGTTGTCTTCCTGAGCCTCAACCGTCTCCAGCCATTTCAGTTCGGGGTAGCACTTGTTGGTGTAGGCCCACATCTCGGCGATCCAGCGCGCCTGGTTGGGGGTGGTGAAAGTGCTGGTGACGATGCCGAACGCGCCGTCCTCGCCGATCTCGGCCACCATGCTGTCCATCATGGCCTTGGCGATGCCGTTGAACTCGGCCTGGTTCACGAACCACTCGCGGGCTTCAGGAACGGAGTTGGCATCGTAGCCGACCACATGAATACCGCGCTCCAGCGCTTTCTTGAGCACCGGGCCGATGGCGACCGGGTCGTTAGCAGCGAACAGGATGCCGTTGACACCCTTGGTGATGTAGTTGTCGATGAAGGTGATCTGCTCGTCGATGTTGGCTTCCGTCGGCGCATCGGTCGTCACGGTGACGTTGCCCAGTTCCTCAGCCGCTTCCTGCATGCCTTTGGTGGTCGCAGCGAAGTAGCCGATGCCGATCAGCTTGGGCACATCTACCAGGACGATATCCTTGCCGGCCAGATCGGGGGGATTGACGGGCTGGCCGCCATCATATTCTTTGAGTTCCGGGGCGGGCGGTTCTTCGGGCGTCTCGCCTTCTTTCACCGGGCAGGGCAGCGGGTTCACCGGCAGGTCGTCGGCGCCGTCCCAGCGCTTCTCTTCCTGGGCGACTGCCGTTGTGAAGACGCCCAGCACCATCACGAGGACTAGCAGCAGACGGAGTTTCGGATTCATAGTCTAGTTTCTCCTATAGAAGCTCAAGATGATTGAGGCGAAAAAGCTTTTAAGTTCACATCATCACTCGATAGACATCACCTCCTTCAAGATGACATGCGGCCGGAGCGGCGTTGAATGAAGTTATTGACCAAGATCGATAGGATCAGCACCGTGCCGATCACGACGATGGTTGAGTCGCCCGTGACGCCAGTCAAAGACAGCCCATTTTTCAAAAGCTGAATGAGGATGACGCCAATGATTGTGCCAGGGACGCTGCCCGTGCCGCCGAAGATGCTAGTGCCGCCCAACACCACCGCCGCGATCACATCCAGCTCCAGGCCAGTGCCCATGTCCGAGCGAGTGGTGCTGACGCGCGACACAAAGATATAGCCCGCCAGGCCGGCCATCAGGCCGGAGAAGGCGTAGATCAGCATCTTGTTGCGGCCTACCGGGATGCCGGAGAAACGGGCGGCCGTCTCGTTGTTGCCGATGGCGTACAGCGAACGCCCAAAAGGCGTGCGCGCCAAGATGATGGCGGCGATGATGGCCGCGACGATCAGAATCCAGAGCTGGGTGGGGACGCCCAACAAGTCGCGCTGGCCGAGCTGATAAAACCAATCCGGATAGCCGCGCGCCGACCGCGCCTGGGCGATGCCTTCGGCCAGGCCGCGGTACAGCGCCAGCGTCGCCAGCGTCATGATGAGCGGCGGCACGCCGACCCGCACGATGAACCAGCCGTTGATGAACCCGGCGATGGTCGCCACGATCAAACTCGTGATGATAGCCAGCTCCAGCGGGAAACCGAGGTTCTGCCAGGTATAGCCCAGGATGACGGCGGTCAGGCCGAAGATCGAGCCGACCGACAGATCAATGCCGCCGGTGATGATGATGTAGGTCATCGGCAGCGCCACCAAGCCGATCTCAGTCAGCAGCCGCCCCTGGTTGAGGAAATTTTCCACCGAACGGAACGGCTCAGACAGGGCGGACAGCGCCGCGACGGCCACGATCGTGATGAGGAGCAGGACGCCCTCTTGGCTGAAGACTAGGGCGCGGATGCGTTGGTTGAGCGAGAGCGCCTGAGACGATGCTTCGATCACAGTCATGACGTTCACCTCTTATCCGCTGATCTGCCGCGCCTGCCGCCGCCGCCGCACGATGTCGGCCAGCACAGTGATCAAGATCAACACTCCCTGGAAAGCTTTCGTCCAATAGGGCGACACATTCATGAACAGCAGCGCGGCGGTGATGGCGCTGAGCAAGATCGCCGCCAGCATCGCCCCGACCGCCGTGCCGGTCCCGCCGAGGATGCTGACGCCGCCGACCACGGCTGACGTGATGATCAGGAGTTCGACCCCGGCCGGGACGGTGGATTGGATGATACTCAACTGAGTGGCGAACAGCACGCTGGCGATGCCGACGAACACGCCGTTGATGATGAACACCCGGAAGACGATGGACTGCGTAGACAGCCCGGACAGACGCGCCGCTTCGGCGTTGCCGCCGACTGCGTAGACAGAACGCCCGAAGGCGCTGTACTTCATCCACAAGGCAGCCGCGATGGTGAGGATGAACATGGCGTACACGGGAACGGGAAGCTGGCCGATCACCGATGCCAGATAGCCGAGGAAGCCTTCAGGATTGCCCAGCATTTCAGGCAGGCCGCTGAGCGGGCGCTGCTGCGACAGAAAGTAGCTGGTGGGCAGATCTTTGATCCACTCACCGCCGGTGACGCTGATCAGACCGCCTTTGAGGATGCTCAGCATACCGAGCGTCACGACGATGGCGGGTATGCGCAGATAAGCCACCAGAAAGCCGTTGACGGCCCCCGCCAGGCCGCCTAGAAACAGCGGCGCGATCCAGGCGATCCAGACGGGCAGACTGTTTTTATCGAGCCAGACGGCCAGGTTGCCACCGACCACCGCCAGCACGCCGATGAGCGATCCGACTGAGATGTCGATATTGCCGGAGATGATGACCAGGCTCATCCCGATGGCCGCCACCGCGATGTAGGCGTTGCCCTGCAGGACAAGCACGACGTTGCGTTCGCTCAAGAAGCGCGGCTGCGCCCGCCCCAACGCGCCCATTTCGTACAGGCTGACGAACAAAGTCAGCAGGACGATCGCCGCCAGCAAAATGACTTCCTGGTTGGCTAGGCGTTTGAGGATGTCGGCGGAGGACGCTGCGGCGCTGCGCTGAAATTTCTCACGTGTGATGGCTGCCATATCTTCACGCCTCTTGCATAGCTGCGGGTTGGGGGACGCCGTTGGCGTTGTTGGGAGCCGCAGCGCTCATCATCGCCGCCGCGATGCGCTCCTGGGTGGCCTCGCTGCGGTCGAACTCCGCTACAATCTTGCCCTCGCGCATCACCAGGATGCGGTCGCTCATGCCCAGGATCTCCGGCAGCTCGCTGGAGATCATCAGGATCGCCAGCCCCTGCTGCGCCAGTTCGCTCATCAACCGGTGGATCTCAGCCTTGGCGCCCACGTCAATGCCGCGCGTCGGCTCGTCCATGATGAGGATGCGCGGCTGGCTGGCCAGCCATTTGCCCACGACCACTTTTTGCTGGTTGCCGCCCGAAAGTTTATTGGCCACCTGGTCCACGCTGTAGGCGCGGATGTTGAGCTGCTTGATGCTGCGCGCGGCCAGTTCGGCTTCCGCCTTCCGGTTGATGAAACCCTGCTGGGTGAGGGTGCGCAAGATGGCCATCGAAATGTTCTCGCGCAGCCGCATCTGCCGCACTAATCCCTGCGTGCCGCGATCTTCCGGCACGTAAGCGATGCCGTGGTTCATGGCCGCCGCCGGGCTGTTGATGGTGACTGGTTGGCCGTCCACCAGGATTTCGCCAGAGTCCGGGGGGGTGATGCCGAAGATCGTCTGCGCCAGCTCGCTGCGGCCGGAGCCGACCAGGCCAGCCACGCCGACGATCTCACCCGCCCGCAGGGTGAAGCTGACGCCGCGCGTCATCGGTTTGCGTTCCAGGTTGCGCACTTCCAGCACCGGCTTGCCGATCTCGGCCTCCAGCTTCGGGAACAGGTTGTCGATGGTGCGCCCAACCATCATGCTGACCAGATCGTCTTCCGTGGTGTCCTTGACCAGTTTGGTGTCCACGTACTGGCCGTCGCGCAGCACCGTCACCCGGTCGGCGAGCTCAAATACCTCGTGCAGGCGGTGACTGATGTAGATGATGCCCACGCCGCGCTCGCGCAGCAGCCGCACGATGTCGAACAGGCGCACCACATCGGCCTCGGTCAGGGCGGCCGTCGGCTCATCCATGATGAGGATGCGGGCGTTCTGCGACAGCGCCTTGGCGATCTCAACGCGCTGGCGGTTGCCCACGCTGAGCGTGCTCAGTTTGCGCCGCACGTCCAGGTCGTGAATGTTCAGCGAGTCCAGGATTTCCCGCGCCTGCTCGAACATCTTGCGCCAGTCCACGACGTTGAATGGGCCGATGCGGCGGTGCGGGCTGTGCCCCATGAAGATGTTTTCGGCCACTGTCAGTTCTGGATACAGGCTGAGCTCCTGGTAGATGGTGGCGATGCCATGCGCCTGCGCCTCGTGCGGGTTGTTGAACTGCACTGGCTGGCCTTCTAGTTTGATGACGCCGGTGTCTGGTTTGTAAACCCCGGAGATGATCTTGATGAGTGTAGACTTGCCAGCGCCGTTTTCGCCCAGCAGGGCATGAACTTCGCCCGCCTGCATCTCGAAATGCACATCGTCCAGCGCTTTGACGCCGGGGAACTGCTTACTGATATTCTGAAGTTCGAGGATCGGTGTGCCCATCCGGCTATCTCTTCATGGCTATCTGGCCAGAGTGAACCGGCCAGTTCTAACACTAACGCAGCTTATGCCAGCGTGAACGACGTGGTGAAGCGCTCATAAGCCTCAGCCCACTGCGCAGTATCCCGCGGCTCGTAGGCGACCGTCTCAGCGCTGCGGCTGACCAGTTCCCGCGCCTGGGCCAGATCGCTGAACTCGCCCAGCGTGATCAACTGCACGATGGCGTTGCCCAGGGCTGTGGCTTCCGATGGCCCGGCGATCACCGGCCGGCCTATTGCATTGGCCGCCCATTGGCATAGCAGCGTATTCTTCGAGCCGCCGCCGATGATATGCAACCGGTCAACCGGCCGGCCAGACACGCGCACCAGCATGTCCACCACATAGCGGTATTTGAGCGCTAGGCTCTCGTAAATTGTCCGGGCGACCTGGCCGACCGTCTCCGGCTCTGGCTGTCCGGTCTGCCGGCAGTACTCGCGGATGCGAGCCGGCATGTCGCCCGGCCGGGTAAAAACGGGATTATCAGGGTCAATCAGCGAACGGAAGGCGGGCGCTGCCTGCGCTTCGGCGGTCAACTGCTCGAAGGTGTACTCCTGCCCCTGAGCCGCCCAGGTCGCCCGCGACTGCTGGATCAGCCACAGGCCGGTGATATTGCGCAAAAAGCGAAACGCGCCGTAGCCGCCTTCGCTGGTCACGTTGGCTTCATAAGCGGCGTCAGTGATGACCGGCCGGTCAAGCTCCAGGCCGAGCAGGCTCCAAGTGCCGCTGCTGAGGTAGGCGAAGTTCTCCTGCGTGGCTGGGACGGCCACCACGGCGCTGCCCGTATCGTGACAGGCCGGGGCGATCACCGGGATACCCTGGTACGCCCCTAGGCGCGTCCCCGGCGGCACGATCTCCGGGAAGATATCGGTGGGTGCGCCGATGCGCGCCAGCATCTCCCGGTCCCAGTCGCCCAGGTGCGGGTTGTAGAACTGGCTGGTGGTGACGTGGGTGAACTCGCAGGTGCGCGAGCCGCTGAGCCAGTAATTGAATACGTCGGCGATGGTCAAGTACAGCTTAGCTGCTTCCAGCAGCGGGCTGTTGGCGCGCACCAGGCTGGCGAGCTGATACAGGCTGTTGAGCTGCATGAACTGAATGCCTGTGCGCTCAAACACTTCGCGCCGCGGCACGCGCTCGAACACCCACTCCATCATGCCATCAGTGCGGCTGTCGCGGTAGTGTACGGGGTTGGCCAAGAGGCCGCCGTCGCGGTCGAACAGCGCGAAGTCTACGCCCCAGGTATCTACGCCGATGGAAGCCGCGCCAGGCTCAACTTTGTGGATGCCGATGTTGATCTCATGCCATTGGCGCAGCACATCCCAGTACAGCGTCTGTCCCACCTTGACGCCGTAGTTGGGGAAGCGGTGAATTTCTTCCAAGTGCAGCCGCTGGCCGTCAAGCCCGACCTGCATCACCCGGCCGGATTCCGCCCCCAGATCAACGGCGATCACACGTTTAACGGCCATAAGCGTCCTCGATTCGCGGTGCGCGGCAGCAGGAGACAGGTTGAAGCGGCGGCGCGGGTGGCTTCTGCAAAGCTGTTCGATGCGCGGGGTTTATGATCAAAAAAGAATGGTTTAATCTGTATTTCATCGGTTTTGAAAGATACTGGGGCCGGCCTGTGCGCCGGTACAAGCTGGCTCGAGGTGGCCGACCGACCAGGCGTAAGAAATTTCATTTGCTTTCGTTGCGTTGTCGTTTATAACGCGTTCTGCCAAGACTGTCAACTTAAATCCGTAAATAATGGCCGATGAATTTAGTCTTCTCCCACCGGTGCTAGATCCACCCGCACGCCGGCCTCGCGCAGCGCTGCAACACGGTCAGCCGGGGCTTTGGTCGTCGTGATCACATGCTTCAAATCGCGCCCAGGCAGGTAGGTGTAGGGCGCGATCTGGCCCCATTTGCTGCTGTCCACGACGATGATCGGCGTGACGCAGCGGGCGATGAGGGCGCGCTTCATCTCCGCTTCGTCCGGGTTGATGTCAGTAGCGCCGGCTTCCAGCGATAGGCCGCCCGCGCTGAAAAAGCCCAGGTTCAGGTTGATGTGCGGCAGCGTTGAAGGGCTGCCTACGATCGAAATCGAGTCGCGCCGCAGCCGCCCGCCGGGCAGAATCACCCGCGTGCGCGGCGAGTCTAGAAACTGCTGGGCGATGATCAGGCTGTTGGTGACGATAGTCAGCCCTTGGAAGTGTTTGAGGTGGGGCGTGATGGCGTAGGCGGTCGTGCTGGCGTCCAGGGCGAGGCTGTAACCATCCTGCACTAGGGCGGCAGCGGCCTGGCCGATGGCGCGTTTCTCCGCCGGCGACCGCTCACGCCGCAGGTCGAACGCCAGTTCCGAGGCGGGCGGCGAGGTGCGCTGCACCGCCCCGCCGTAGGTGCGTTCGAGCAGCCCTTCGCGTTCCAAAGCGCGCAAATCCTGCCGGATCGTCACAGCGCTGACGTGAAGCTGCTGGCTGAGCGCCTTCACCGACACACGCCCTCGCTGCCGCAGCAGTTCCAGGATGTTCCGGCGGCGCTCTTCCAGAAACAAGGGTTCTGGTATGCTTGACACGGCTTTCACCCAGACATAAACTGAAGGATAATGAAACTAAGTGTAAACCTATTGTACCGCGTTTTTTTTAAGAAAGGATCACACACATGGACTTTAAGGCCGACTACGAGCGGCTGGCCGAGCGTTTAACCGCCAAAGGGATCGCGGTAGAAGATGTGAAGGCTAAACTCAAGCAGCAGCACATTGAGACGCCGTCCTGGGGCTATGGCAACAGCGGCACGCGCTTCAAAGTGTTCGCCTGGCGGGGCGCAGCTCGCAACATCTACGAGAAGGTGGCCGACGCTGGCTACATCCATAAACTGACCGGCATTGCGCCGTCTATCGCCATTCACATCCCCTGGGACAAAGTGGATGACTGGGCGGCGCTGACCCAGGCCGCGGCGCAGGCCGGCATCCGGATCGGCGCGGTCAATCCGAACCTATTTCAGGACGATCAGTACAAACTGGGCAGCATTTGCAACCCGTCCGCCGGCGTGCGCGAGGAAGCGATCGCCCATATGATCGAGTGCTGCGAGATCATGGGCAAGGTGGGCAGCGGCCTGCTCAGCCTGTGGTTCGCCGACGGTACGAACTATGCCGGTCAAGACAGCATTCGCGAGCGCAAACATCGTCTGGAAGAAGGTCTGAAACAGGTGTATCCGCATATGCCCGCCGGGGCGCGGATGTTGATCGAGTACAAGTTTTTCGAGCCGACGTTCTACCATACCGACCTGGCCGACTGGGGCATGGCCTATGCCACGGCGCTCAAAGTCGGCGACCGGGCGCAGGTGCTGGTGGACACCGGCCACCATGCGCAGGGAACCAATATCGCCCACATCGTGGCGTTTCTGCTGGATGAGGGACGGTTAGGCGGTTTTCATCTGAACGCGCGCCGCTACGCCGACGACGACCTGATTGTGGGCACGAATAACCCGTTTGAGTTGTTCGAGATTTACGTCGAGCTGGTGTCAGCCGGCGAACGCGCCAAAGATGTGGCCTATATGATTGACCAGAGCCACAACATCGAGCCGAAGCTGGAAGCGATGCTGCTGAGCGTGCTCAACTGCCAGACAGCCTACGCCCGCGCGCTGATTGTGGACTACAAGACGCTGCGCGAGCGTCAGCAGGCGGGTGATGTCCTGGGCGCGCACCGGGTGCTGGTTGAAGCTTTCGACACTGATGTGCGGCCGCTGCTGATGCAGGTGCGCACCGAGATGGGACTGCACCCGGATCCGATCGCCGCTTACCGCGCCGACACCTACGCGCAGAAAGTCGCCGAGGAGCGCGGCATCGCCATCTCGGCAGGCGGCGCTATAGGTTGAGTCGTCAGTCATCTTCAGCCGCTGTCCATAACGCTGGCGCAGGGCAGTTGGCTCTGCGCCAGTGTGTTTTGCCGGCGGCGCCTTCAGCCGCCGATCTCGCGCACCAAGTCTACAGAAAACTGCTCCAGCGAGTCGATCACGCGGTGACACAGGGCGATGATCTCCGGCGGCAGGATGAAGCCTGGGCTGGGCGCGGCGATGATATACATGCCCGCGGCGTGCAGCGACCGCACGCCGTTAGCCGAGTCTTCAATGCCCAGGCAGCGCGCCGGCGGGACGCCGAGCAGTTGGGCGGTCGCTAGATAGATGTCCGGCGCAGGCTTGCCGTTGGCGAAATCGTCGCCGTAGACGACGTAGTGAAAGACCTGGTTCAGGCCGGTCAGCTCCATCACCCGCTGAATGATGCGTTTGGGCGACCCGGACGCCAGCGCCACCGGATAGGCGCTGGCCGCGGCCTGCACCGCCTCAATCGCGCCGGGGCGCAGCGGCAGGCGCTGCTCGTAGTGGGCGATCACCCGGGCGATGACGTCTTCCATGATCGACTCGACCGATTGTTCCAGATGCAGGCGCTCCCGCATCACCTGCGCCCACTCGATGGTATTGCGCCCCATGGCCAGGCGCTGGTCGTCGTCCGTCCAGATCTTGCCCAGATCGCGGGCGAATTCCTGGCGCGCGACCAGCCAGTACGGCTCAGAGTCAACCAGCACGCCGTCCATATCAAAAATGATGGCTTCAACAGGCATTTCAGGCTCCTATGGGTAGGGGATGAGTTCGATCTGCGGCAGGAAACGCTCGACGTCCGCGCGGCGGCAGTCGGCAGTGCCGGGCTGAAGCAGGACGGCGGCAGCAGCGGCGAAGCCCAGCCGCAGCCCGTCTTCGATGGATTGGCCGTGCTCAATCGAGGCCGCTAGGCCGGCCAGCACCGCGTCGCCCGCGCCCGCCGGGCTGACCACCTCGACCGTCAGCGGCGGGATATGATAGGCGCGGTCGGGCAGCACTGCCAGCGCGCCGTCCGCCCCCAGGGTGATGATGGGGGATGTCCCGTAGCGTTCGACGATGAGGCGTCCAGCGCGATAGGTTTCTTCCAGCGTGGCCGTCGGCTGACCGATTAAGCTGGCGAGCTCATCGCGGTTCGGCTTGACGTAAGTTGGGCCGGCTTCCAGGCCGGCGCGCAGGTTGGCGTCGTCGGCGTCGAAGATGGTCGGCACGCCGCATTCCCGCGCAGTGCGGATGAATTCGGTGTAGAACGCCGGCGGCAGGCTGCGCGGCAGCGTCCCACCCAGCACCACGCACGACGCCTCGGCCAGCGCCTGCCGGAAACGCGCGCGCAGCGCTTCCAGATGCGCATCGTCGATTTCTAGGCTGGAGGTAGTGATGGTGGCGTGGCCAGCGTCGCTTTCGGAGATGATGACCACGTTGAGGCGCGTTTCGCCGCCCACCCGGATGAAATCCGGCGTCACGCCCCGCGCGCGCAGCATGGCCTCGACCCGGTCGCCATTAGCTCCGGCGGCGAAACCCAGCGCCAGGCTGGGGATGCCCAGTTCGCCCAACACATACGAGGCGTCGGTCGGCTTGCCCGCCATGCTGTAAGTCTGCCGGGTGGCGCGCATGGTGCGGTTCATGATGAACGTGGGCACAAATAAGGTGTAATTGCTCAGTTGCAAAGATAGATCGAGGATAGGCAGCACCTAACGGTGCAGGTTGTAGACGAGCGCCTTGAGCATCGGTTCGCGCCGCTGAAGTCGCCATGAGCGCGAGCGAATGACATCGCCAAACAAGCGTTTCATGACG
>CALAJK010000038.1 GCA_937922795.1 uncultured Anaerolineae bacterium | reverse complement strand
CCGCGCAGGTTGATCCACAGCGCCCGGATGATGCCGGTCACATCCACGCCGGGGTGGTCGTAAAAATTGGCGTCCTCGGTGGCGATCACCGCCTTCACGCAGTGGTTGGGGATCTGCTCCAGCGGCAGCGCCGTGTTACGCCCGCCTTCCGGCGGCAGGATTTCGTACAGCAGCCGGCCATTGCGATCGTAGATGCGCGTCGAAGGCAGCGCCAGCCCAGCTTGCAGCCGATCAATCGGCGGCAGATCGCCGAACAGCGCCGCGTAAACGGCCGCGCCCCCGGCCAGCAGCAGCGCCGCCAGGGACAGCAGCAGTTTTTGCAAGCGGGATCGAGCCCGCAGCCAGCGCAGGAGAGCGGTCATAGCCTCTATTATACCGACGCAGCTGGATCGGTTTTAGGCGCATCATGGACGGCTGGCGCACGCTCGCCTGGCGCAGGCTGGCCGCGGCAGACGCTTCGGATTTCATCAAAATTGAGCCTATAATCAGAATTGATCGTTACAAGGTGTGGAAACGCTGAGGAGCAGTCACCATGTTGAAAACACTCGCAGGTTGGGCGGCGCTGGCGCTGCTGCTGACGGCCGGGATGGCGCTGGCCCAGGATGCGGAGATCACGCTCATCCCGTTCACCAACCAGGCTTTCGGCATCCAGGGGGTAGTCCCTGAAGGCTGGACGGAAGCCAGCCCCGGCGTGTATGCACGTAACCCCGGCGCGGGCGACGTCACCCTGCTGGCCCAGCAGGCCGCGCCGCTGCCGCCCGACCGCGTGCTGCAGGCGCTGCTGCCTCAGCTCCGGCTGACGGCCGCCCCGGACAGCGTCGGCACGCGCCAGAGCGGCGCGCTGACCTGGACGCTGTACGCGATTGAGGTTCAAGCGCCGGGCGCGCTGGTCAAGGTGGACATGGGGCTGGCGAGCGCCGCCGGCGGCAAGACGTTGATCGCCTTGCTCCAGTCGGCGCCGGAGGAGCGCGACGCGCTCTACGAGCAGGTGTTCCTGCCGATGCTGGACGCCCTGCAGCCGCTGACCGAGGACGCCGGCCAAACCCTGCCCTACCGCGAGGAAGCGGTCGCGTTCGACAACGGCGACGTGCGCCTGGCTGGGACGCTGACGCTGCCTGAGACGGGCGGCCCGTTCGCCGCCGTCGTGCTGGTCACCGGCAGCGGCCCCCAAGACCGCGATGAGTCGCTGGCCCCCATGGCCGAGATCAAACCGTTCCGCCTGATCGCCGACGTGCTGACCCGCGCCGGCATGGCAGTGCTGCGCTACGACGACCGGGGCGTGGGCGAGTCGACCGGCGACTTCGAGGCGGCGCTGACCACCGACTTGGCCGAGGACGCGGCGGCAGCCGTGGCCTACCTGCGCGCCCGGCCGGACATCAACCCGTCCCAGGTGGGCGTCCTTGGCCACAGCGAAGGCGGCATCATTGCCGCCATGCTGGGGGCCTCCCGGCCGGAAGTCGGCTTCATCATCAGCCTGGGCGGAACCGGGGTCAGCGGGCTGGAAGTCCTGAAGCTGCAGAACCGCCGCGTCCTGGAGACGACGCCGGGGGTGGATCCAGACCGCATCGAGCTCTACATGGAGAAGGTCGAGGCCGCGCTGGATCTGGCGCTGGCAGAGAAGTGGGATGAAGTCCAGGCGCTGTGGGAACAGCTCATCGAGCTGCAAATCCAGGCCTTGCCGGAAGCGGAGCGCCGCGCCTTGGGCGACTTGGAAGTTTACAAGGCGGAGACGATCAAACAGCAGCTCGCGTTCTTCCAGTCGCCATGGATGCAGTTCTTCCTGACGCACGACCCGGCTGAGGATTGGGCGCGCGTGACCGCGCCGACGCTGGCCGTCTTCGGCGGGCTGGACGTGCAGGTGGACGACGAGCAAAACGCGCCGGCGGTCGAGGCCGCGCTGAAGCGGGCTGGCAATCCGGACTTCACCATCGTCACTCTGCCCGATATGAACCATATCCTGCAGCAGGCGATCACCGGCGGGCTGGATGAGTACGGCCAGTTGAAACAGGAGCTGCACCCCGACCTGATGCCGCTCATCATCGAATGGCTGGCCGAACGGGTGACGCTGGCCTGACCAATCCCCGCCCGTGGGCGGTCTCCCGGCCGCCCCAACAGCCTCCTGTCGTTTCCGTCACAGGTCGCGTAATAGATCAATGGCGGCGGCGGCGAAATGGCTTTATGCTGAATGTAAGCTGAACAGCGCGCGCCAGCCGCGGGCGCTGCGCCGCCCAGCAAAGCTTACGCCTACTCGGCGGCTAACCCCACCCGCCGATCATCGACAGCGCAGGATAATTCCGGTAGACTCGCCCTAGACGCCTTTCGCCGGGGCGCGGCCGTCTCGACGGCTGTGTCACCGCCATGAGAGGCATCGGTTTCGTCCTAGGTGCAGATCGTTTTTGGCTGCGCTGCCATTCTGGAAAGCGATTCTACCGACGTATGAACTTCACCGAACTGCGCGGCGTGCTGATGGATATGGACGGCGTGTTGTGGCGCGGCAGCGAGCCGCTGCCCGGCTTGATCCCGTTCTTCGATTGGTTGAAACGGCGCGGCCTGGAATACGGGCTGGTGACCAACAACAGCACCAAGACGCCGGCGGATTACGTGGCCAAATTGGAGCGTCTGGGCGTGACCGGCGTGCCTGAAACGCGCGTCATCACCTCCAGCAGCACTACTGCCCACTATCTGAAGACCCATTATCCGCCGGGGACGCCGGTTCACGTCCTGGGCATGGACGGCCTGCGGCGGCTGGTGCAGGCGGCCGGCATGACGCTGGCCGACGACGGCGCGCGCGTGGTGGTCGCGGGCATTGATTTTGAGCTGACGTATGACAAGCTCAAGCGGGCGACGCTCATCCTGCGCGCGGGGGCTGACTTCATCGGCACCAACGCCGACGCCACCTTCCCGCTGCCGGAAGGGTTGGTGCCCGGCGCGGGCAGCATCCTGGCCGCTTTGTCGACCGCTTGCGGCCGGCAGCCGCTGGTGATGGGCAAACCCAGCACGCCTATGTTCGAGGCGGCGCTGGCTGCCCTGGGCACGCCCCCCGGCCAGACCGTCATGATCGGCGACCGGCTTGACACCGACATCGCCGGCGCGGCGCAGCACGGCCTGCGCTCGATCCTGGTGCTCACCGGCGTCGCCACGCGGGCTGAGGCCGCCGCCAGCCCAGCGCCGCCGGACGCCGTGTTCGACGACCTGCCCGCGCTGATGCGCGCCTGGGATGGGGGCTGAACTACGAGCTGCCCGCCTCGGCCAGGGCGGCCAGTTCGGCGTCAATAGCCTGGGCGAACACCCGATAGGGCTGCGCGCCGCTGATGAAGCGGCCGTTGACGAAGAAGGCTGGCGTGCCGCGTACGCCCAGTTCCTGCGCCGCCAGCGCATCCTCCACGATCTCATCGCGGTATTTCTGGCTGTCCAGGCACGATGTGAACGCGCCCATATCCAGCTTCAAGTTCTGAGCGATGTTCAGGAACGTCTCGCGGCTGAACTGCCCCTGGTTGCTGAACAGCGCGTTATGATAGCCCCAGAAATTATCTTGTTCGTGGGCGCATTGGGCGGCGAGCGCGGCATCCAGCGACGTGGCCGCCAGGAACGGATAATCGCGGTAGACGAAGCGCACGCGGTCGCCGTAGGCGTCCACCAGCGGCTGCAGCGTCTCCCGCGCATAGCGGCCGCAGAAGCCGCAGTTGAAATCGCTGAATTCGACGATCACCACTTGGGCATCGGCGGCTCCCAGGAAGGGATCGCCATCATAGCTGACATCGTAGCGTTGGTTCGGATCGGGATCGGTTGAGCCGGCAGCGGCGGTATCCCCGCGCGCCTGGATCGCCTGCGCCACCGCCTCGCGCACCAGCCGTTCATTTTCGGCGCTGTTGGCGTTGAACAGCGCGTTCGAGCCGGCGGCGCTGACCACTGCGCCCAGCACGAAGAACACGATGGCGATGACGACATAGTTGAACACGGTGCGGGGGATCACCAGCACCGGCGCGGGGTCGGTCGCAGCCGGCGCGGGCGCAGCGGCGGCGGGCGCGTTCACCGGCAGGTTGCTGGTTGGCGTCGAGTTTTCCACGTGAACTCCATCCTCAGACTTTCAGTATTCAGCAGCATCAGCATAACACAATTTCAGGCGCAAATCGCCTGAAAACGAAAAATTTCTGTACAATACAGATGCAGCGTGTGACGAAAAGTTTACATCCAGACGGGTAAATTAGAGCTTCGAGGAGGGTGCCTTTGAGCGAAGCGTCTCGTTCGGTATGCGAAGGGCTGGTCATCAGCGATCAGAGCGGGTTCTTCAAAGTGGAGATCGAGGGGCAGCGCGCAGTAGTCTGCCGACTGCGCGGCAAATTGATGGAAGATGCCCGGTCATCAGACATCGCCGCCATCGGCGACCGGGTGCGGGTGCGCCTGCTGGACGACGGCACCGGCGTCATCGAGGAAGTGCTGCCGCGCAGCAGCACCCTGTCGCGCGCTGTCCGCACCGAGGGCATTCGCGGCGCCGGCCAACCCGACCGCGAACAAGTCATCATCGCTAATGCCGACCAGGCGCTGTTCGTGTTCGCCGCCGCCCAGCCGGCCCCAAATTTCAAGATGATTGACCGGCTGCTGGTGGCAGGCGAGAAATCAGGCATTCCGCGCCTGTACCTGGTCGTGAACAAGATTGACCTGGAAGACCCGACGACGACGCACGCGCGCTTCGAGCTGTACACCCGCCTAGGCTACCCGGTGCTGTACACCAGCGCCCGCGATGGGCGCGGCGTTGATACGCTGCGGGAGGTGCTGAAAGGCCGCATCTCCGTCTTCACCGGCCCGTCCGGCGTGGGCAAGACCAGCCTGCTCAACTACATCCAGCCGGGCCTGGGGCGCACGGTGAAGGCAGTCAGCCGCCGCCGCGCCGAAGGCCAGCACACCACCCGCGACAGCGCCCTGGTGCGGCTGGAGATGGGGGGCTATGTGGCCGACACGCCCGGCATCCGCACGCTGACGCTGTGGGATATCGAGCCGGAGGAATTGGACGGCTACTTTGTGGAGATCGCCGCCCGTGTGCGCGACTGCCAGTTCAACGACTGCCGCCACGTCAATGAGCCGGGCTGCGCCGTGCGCGCCGCCGTCGAGAGCGGCCTGATCGCCCCCAGCCGCTATCAGAACTACCTCCTGCTGCGCGACGAATTAGAGGCGGCCTATGCCCTGTAGGCCGCCTACAGACGACCGCTCGCCATCTTCATGCTCATTTTTTTGTTTCTGTGTTAGGCTATAAGGGTATAAACCACAGCAGACTGGCCGCTGATGAGGGTGGTGCAGGGATGATCGCGCCGTTCACCGAGTCCTATCCTGACCGCGAAGGGTTCACCACGGAGAACTTTGCGCGCACCGTGCTCGACGGCGCGCTGCGCGACCGCATTCGGCTGCTGTCAAACGTCATTCACATCTACACCCAGATCGTCTTCCAACAGCCCCCCTGTCGCCAGGACAACGGGGACAACCTGCGCGACGCCCTGGTGACCATGCGCTGGAATGTGGCCGAGATGGACGACATCATCCGGGGCGGCGGCTCCACGCTGCCGGTGCGCTACACGCCGGCGCAGTACGTCGCCAGCGTTTCGGGCGCGCTGCGCCGCCATGCCTCGATCATCCAGCAGTGCGCCGCCAGCCTGCGGGATGACCCGCTGACGGCGGGCGTGCGTCTGAAGGCGCTCAACGGCCAGACGGTGGGCGAGATGGCCGCCGACATCCTGAGCCGCATGACCGAAGTCGTCCGGCTGATCGGGCTGGCCGCCTACTACGCCGAGCGCCTGCGCGCCGCTGACTGACCCAGCGCCCTGACAGCTGCGCCCGTCACGGCGTGAACAGCGGCTCTTCTGTGCGTGATGCCTCGATCAGCTCCGCCTGCTCCGCCGCGCTCATCGGCGTGTAGTTCTCAGCCGCTTCTAGCACCAGCGGCAGCAGCCGAAGGTCGGCCGGACTGGGGATAGTGGCCACGCCCGGCTGAGACAGCGCGAACCGCACCCCCTGGGCGATCGCCTCCGGCTCAGCGTGCGGCCGGTACCAGGTGTGGTGGGTGCGCGGCCCCCCACCCCACGGCGCGCGGGTGACCGATTTGATGATCTGCACGCCCACATCGCGCGCCTGACATTCCGCCAGCAACCGCTCTGCGCCGGCGCGGTAGGTCGGGTCAGCGTACAGCCGGGGGTGAAGCGGAAACATCACCGTGTCGAAATTGAAACGCTCCAGCGCCCGCAGGAAGATCGCTGGCGTCTGATAGCCATGGCCGGTGATGCCCAGCCAGCGCGTCAGCCCTTTATCGCGCGCTTCCAGCAGCGCCTCAATCGCGCCGCCGGGGGCCAGCGCCTGGTCGAGCTCCTCAAAGGTGGTGATGGCGTGAAGCTGGTACAGGTCGAAATGATCGGTTCGCAGCAGGTACAGCGACCGGTGAAGTTCCGCCCACGCCCCCTCAAAACTGCGTTCGGTCGTCTTGCAGCCTAGGAAGAAACGATCGCGCCGGCTCTCCAGCCATGGCCCGGTGCGCAGCTCGGCGAAGCCGTAGGTCGGGGCGATGTCAATATGATTGACGCCGTAGCGCGCCACCAGCTCCAACGCTTCATCCGCATCGTCCTGGGTCAATTCGCGGTAGAAAGCCGCCGCGCCAAAGGCCACCACCGTGCTCAAGTGTCCTGTGCGGCCTAGACGTCGTCGTTCCATCGAGATCATCCTCACATTACGCGGTTCAGGTTTAACTCCGCCAGGCGCGTTCGGCGCCAAACCGCAGCCAGCGGCGGCGCGCCCCGCGCGGAAACCAGGTTGATGATACCACAGGCCGGGCGTTTCAGCCGCTGCTTCTCAGGTCGCCGATCGGCCTCAGACGCCGGGCGGTCTCGACCTCTCAGGGCGCGAGTGTCCTGCGGCCGCCTCGCTTGACACAACCGGTAGAATAGTAGACCGGAGTCGCGGGACGGCTGGCGCTGCGGCTTGGGCATGGCTAAGATAACGTGCGCAACCTGGCGAAAGCGTCGCACCCTGCGCGGCGCCGTCGCTCTCGCAGGCAAACAACGGATGAAGAACTCGTGCTGCCTTTCATAGTGGGATTCGCCGGCATCGGCGCGGCGCTGGCCGGGGGCGCGCTCCAGCGGCGCTGGGGACGCCTGCGCCAGGTGTGCCGCGGGCTGCTGGTGTCGTATGTCACGCTGGCGCTCATCTTGGGCGGGGCGGAAGCCTATTTGCGCTGCTGCTTCGCCGACTCGGAGAACATCATCTCGCTGGCGACCGAGAACTGGCTGGCGCGCTACTGGCGCACCAACTCGCTCGGCTTCCGCGACCGCGAATGGACGCCCGCCGACTGGGAAGGCAAGACGACGGTGATCGTGCTGGGGGACTCGTTCGCCGCCGGGTGGGGCATCGCTGACCCAGCCGACCGCTTCAGCGATGTGCTAGCTTCTTACCTGGGCGATCAGTATGCGGTGATCAACCTGGGCGTGTACGGCACAGCTACGCCGGAGCAGTTGGAGATCCTCAAGAACTATCCGTTGAAAGACCCGGACGTGGTCATCCTCCAGTACTTCCTCAACGACATCAACTACGCTGGGCTGAAGCTGGGGCTGCTGCCTACGCCGCCGACCACGCCCGATTGGGTTCAGGAGTCCCACCTGGGCAACTTCCTGTACTGGCGGCTGCTCGTGCCGTCCACGCCCCAGAGCGAGTTCTACCAAAGATGGTGGGAATGGTCGTATGCCGCCTATGACAACGTGGGCATTTGGAGCGTTCACCAGCAGGAGATCAACGAGTTTGTCGATTATGTCCAGAGCATCGGCGCGCGGCTGATCGTAGTCATCTTTCCCAACCTGACCGAGATCGTGCACAGCGTCCCGTATGTGGACCGGGTGGAGCAGGCGTTCCAGGCGCGGGGCGTGACCGACATCCTCAAGTTGTTCGACGATGCCGCCGCCTGGGATCCGAATGACTTGATGGTCTCCCGACGCGACTCGCACGCCAGCATCAGCTTCAACCATCATGTGGGCGAGACTCTCTACCGCCGTTTCTTCGCTCCTTAACGGACATCATGCGCCGTTCCAGCTACCATCCGGCTGTTGTCTGAGCAGCGACGGAGCCTAAGCGATGACGCGAGCGATCATGCATCGGTTTCTCTGCCTAGCGGCGGCGCTGGGACTGCTCACCGCGCTGGCCTTGGGTGCTGGGCGGGCGCTGCCGCGCGGCGATCAACTGCTGTTCTCATCGGTCAGCGGCTGGCGCAGCGGTGCGTGGCAGGTGAACTTGATGGATGTGGAGCGCGGTTTGCAGCGCCGGTTGGCGACGAGCTGGGCCAACAGCCTGCCCGGCCTGCCGGCGCGCTGGTCGCCCAACGGCGAGCGCCTGCTGTACCGCTATGACCAGGCATTCACCCGCGTTCACTTGATCGACGCCCAAGGACGAGACCGGGGGCGGCTGGCCGAACAGACGACGCCCAATGTTTACGAGGCGCTGTGGTCGCCCGACGGGCGCTGGCTGGCCTTCACCGGCGATGAGCCGGAGCGGCGCGCCGTCTACCTGGCGCGCGCCGACGGCAGCGACGTCCGGCGCATCACCGACCTGGAGCAGAATTACGGCCTGCTGGCCTGGGCTCCCGACAGCCGCGCGCTGGCGTTTCAGTCCCTGCGCGATGACTTGTACCGGTATGATCTACAGACGGAGACGACCATCAATCTGACCGACCACCCGGCGCGGGACATCCTGCCCACCTGGTCGCCCGACAGCCAGCAGCTCGCCTTCTTCAGCAACCGCGACGATGGCCGCGCCGGCGGCACGCGCTTCGACGTCTACCTCGTCTCGCGCGCGGGCGGCAGCGCGCGGCGGCTGACGCAGGAATTGGCCGCCGACCGCACCTGGACGATCCAATGGTCGCCGCGGGGCGACCGACTGCTGTTCGGGTCGGTGGGATGGACAGGTGGGGATGATATCTATTTGGCGACCCTGGCCGATGGCCGCGTCGTCAACGTCACCCAAGACGCCGCCCGCAACTCGCTGCCGGTCTGGTCGCCGGACGGCGCGCGCTTCGCCTATGAATCGCGGCGCGACGGCTACTGGGCGGTGATGGTAGCCCAGGCCGACGGCTCAAATGCCGCGCCCGTCACGCGCGGACCGCACGACAGCCGCCGGCCGGTTTGGTCGCCGGACGGTCGGCGGCTGCTGTTCATGGCAAATGCGGCCGGAGCCTGGGATATTTACCTGCTAGAGCTGACTGAAGACGGCGGCGTCCCAAGACGCCTGACGTACGGAAGTCCGATCGAGTTCAATCTAGCCTGGCGGCCGTGAAACAGCAATCGCGCCGGCAATCACCAGCGCGACGACTTAAAACTTTGGGGTTTTCCCAAGCCCCCTACCGGGAGCTTACTCTGTGGGGATCACAGAGTGATCTGAGATATAAGGTTGTGTCTCAGTTTGCACGTGGTGCTCCCCTTTCTCCAACCTTACATCTTATTGCAAGTATCGTAATCCGATCTCGCCAGATTGTCAATACCCCTGCGTCAAACACTTATTCAAACCATGACAAACGTCACCTTGACGAAACGCATCCGTCCCGTTTTATGCGTCGGTTAGCAGGTGACCGTGTAACCCAGGGCGCGCAGAATGTCCCAGATGATCGGCAGCCGGTTCCACAGGCACAAACTGTCCACCAGGAACAAACCTACCGCCGTGCCACAGCAGCATAACAGCGCGACGCCGGCGCAGCCGATGAGCACCCAGCGAGTGGTGCTGCGCCCCTCTTCTTCGCGCACTGCATACGGATCATACTCGTAGCCGGGCGCGGCTGGGGCCTGAGGGATTTGTCCTTGAGCGTAGGGCGGCTCCGGCGTATAAGCGAACGGCGACGGCGCAGCCGGGGGCGCATATGGCGCGGGCGCGCCGGGCTGAGCGGGCGGCATATACGGCGCGGGCGCGCCGGGTTGGGCCGGCGGCACATAGGCTGGCGACTCGCTCGGCGCGGCGTAGGGCGGCTGGCCGGGGCGTGGCGCTGGGCTGGCGGTCGGGGCTAGATCGGGCGCCGGGCTGACCGGCGCTGCGGCTGGCTGCGCCCGGACGAACTCGTAGCCCAGCGTCACCGTCTCCCCCAGGCCGATGTTATCGCCGCTGTTCAGGGGCTTAGCGCCGGTCAGCCGCTGGCCGTTGACGAACGTCCCGTTAGTCGAACCCAAATCCTCGATAGTGTAGCCGCCTGCGCCGCGCGTCAGGCGCATGTGATGGCGGCTGACTTCGGGATCGTTGATTGAGATGTCGTTGGTGATGTCCCGCCCAACCGTGATGATATCTTTGTTCAGATCATAGGTCTGGTTGGGCTGCGGCCCTCGGCGGACGACCAGGCGATAGCTGTCGTTCCCCTGCATAAGCGCTGTCTCCTCACGCAATGCGCCAAACGCGCTGACCTGACCGATTATAACAGCGCCGAGAAGCGCCTCGCAAGCGCTCCGGAGGCTGCAAATCTGGCGCGCCGGAACCCGTAGAGACCTGAGCCTTGCAGTCGACGACGCGCCTTAACTCACCGTTCGCAGCGCGTCCTCAAACACCGTCAGCGCGTCGTCAATCTGAGCCTCGTTGACCACCAGCGGCGGGATCCAGCGTATGACGTTCTCCGAACTGCCGCAGGTCAGCAGCAGCAGTCGGCGCTCGATGCAGGCCTTCTGCACCGCCTTGGCCAAGTCTTTGTCCGGACCGCCGCCGCGCGTGAACTCTGTGCCGACCATCAGCCCGCGCCCGCGCACATCGCCGATGAACGGGTAGCGCCCCTGCAGCTCAACCAGGCCATCCATCAGCCGCTCGCCCATGCGGGCGGCGTTCGCCGGCAGATTTTCATCGCGGATCACCGCCACGCTGGCCACCGCCGCCGCCGCCGCCAGCGCCCCGCCGCCATACGTGCCGCCGTGCGAGCCGGTCGGCCAGCGGCTCATCAGCTCCTGCGAGGCCGCCACCGCCGAGATCGGCACGCCGCTGCCCAAACCCTTGGCCATCACGATGATGTCCGGCAGGATGCCCGCATGCTCGAACCCCCACATCTTGCCGGTGCGTCCGAAACCGGTCTGCACCTCGTCGGCGATGAACAAGATACCGTGTTCGGTGCACAGCTCGCGCAGTTCCTGCAGGAAGCGGACAGGAGCGGGCACGTAGCCGCCCTCGCCCAGTATCGGCTCGATGATGATGGCGGCCGTCTCCTCCGGCGCGGTCTGGCTCTTGAGCAGCAGCTCTAGCTCGTGCAGGCAAAAATCGACCGTGGTCTCCTCATCCCAACCGTAGCGATAGGTGTACGGAAAAGGCGCGACGAAGACGCCCGATGGCAGCGGCTGGTAGCGCGACCGGTAGACCGTCTTGGAGTTGGTCATGGCCATCGTCTGGGCGGTGCGGCCGTGGAAGCTGCCTTGAAAGGTGATGATGTTGGTGCGGCGGGTGGCCATACGCGCCAGTTTGATCGCGCCCTCGGTGGCCTCCGCGCCGCTGTTGGAGAAGAAAAAGCAGTTGATGGCGTCTGGCGTGACGGTGTTGAGCGTCTCCGCCAGCCGCACCGCCGCCGGCGCGATGACCACGTTGATCTGGCCATGGATCAGGCGCGCCGCCTGTTCCTGAATGGCCGCCACCACGCGCGGGTGGCAGTGGCCGGTGTTGGTCACCCCGATGCCGCTGGTGAAGTCGGTGTAGCGCACGCCGGCGGCGTCGTACAGGTAGATGCCTTCGCCGCGTTCCGGCTGTATCGTCGTCAGATGCGACCAGACCGGCGAGAGCAGAGCCAGCGAGTCGGTATTCATTGGTTATCAACCCCCGTAATTGAACCCCGCGCGCAATCGCGGAAAGCGTACCACATTCTCTCGGAAGTATCGCGCCAAGCGCCAACGGCTGACTAGCTCCACCCCAGACAACCGGGTTCAGCCCGGCAGCAGCGTTTGCAGGCGCGTCCCCCGGTCCTCCACGCTCTCGACGCACCAGCCTTCGATGCCGGCGGCGGTGCGCACTTTCCACCACGCCAGCCCATCAGCATAACGCGGCCCTTCCAGCAGCACCACCCGCGAGCCGGCAGGCAGCCGCTGGACTACATCGAAGCCCAGCCCCGGCCCCAGCCGCACGTTCAATTGATCGCCCTCGGTAGTATTGACGATCGCCAGCCCGCCGGGGGCCAGCGGCCGCACGATGACCGGCGTGGCGACGACCACCTGCGCCGGCGCGACCGCCGTCGGCAGGGGCGCCAGCGGCGTGACCTGGGCCGGCGCCACCATCGCGCCGGCGGGAGCGTAGGCCGTGGGCGGCGCGTAGACGGCGTCGGCCAGCTTGGCCCAGGGCGTAGCTGCCGCTTGAGCGACTGCGCCCACCCCGCCTGCCCAGGCGATTACCGGCTGCGCGCCCGGCAGGCTCGTCCAGATGGGCGCACCGGCGTTCAGCGGCCCGCGCGTGTTGACGTACACCAGCGTGGTGACGCCTGGGGCGAAAGCGTCGGTCGTGTAGACGAAGCCGTCCGGCAGGCCGCGCGCGTCCAGGATGCGGACGGCGGCCGGCAGCGCCCCCCACTCGACGCCGTCGCGCCCGATCACCAGCCAGCGGTAGCGCTCGGCGGCGTCCATCGTATCTACCAGGATGCGCTCGCCATTTTGGATGAAGCGCGGCAAGGCCAGTGTCCGGTCAGGCGCGTTGTAAAACGGGAAGCGCGCACCAGTGAACGGATCGTACACGTGCAGCGAATTGGCCTGGTAGAAGGTGAAAGCTGCGCGGGCGTTCGCCAGACGGTCGTCCGGCAGCGCCATGACGACCTCGCCGGTGGGGGCGAAGATGTCGCTGTCCAGCCCCGGCCAGGTCGGGTTGGCGGCGATCGTCCCCGCGCTCAAGCTCCAGGTGTAGCTGTCGTAGGCGGGCGCGCCCCCAGCGCCGGCCTGTACTAGGGTGAATGTGACGGCGTCACCGCTGAAATCGCGCACAACCGGCGTCAGGCCGAACCCCGCCGGCAGCCCCAGCGCCGCCGCCAGCGGCGTGTCATGGCGCAGCGTATGGGTGACCGCCCCGGCGGCGATGTCGAAGACGATGATGCCCCAGCCGCCGCCTTCCAGGCTGTAGCCCAGAGCCACCGCGCCGTTATCCCGACGGAACACCTGCTCGCTGGCGAAAAACTCCCAGCTATCAGCGAAGGTCAGGGGTAGGTTGAAGGTCGCCCGCGCCGCGGTCTGGTCAGCCACCACCAACTGCCCCTGAAAGGTGGCGCTGTTGGAGACGATGTAGGCGAAAGGCTGCCCGCCCCGGCCGACCGCCACCCGCCCCGGATAGCGATCGAAGCCAGCCGGCAGCGGCAGGATGAAGTCCTGCGCCGCGCCCTGGGGGGTGATCTGCGTCATCCGTCCGGCAGCCGAGTCGTACAGCCAGACGATCCAGCCGCCGGCCTGGGCGTTGACGACTGTCCAGCCCAGCGCCAGCAGGCTCAGCGCCGCCAGCCATGCCGTGACCCACTTACGCATCGTGCGCCTCCTCGCTCGCGTTTCGGCCATTATACCCAGCTTGAGACCGGCGCTGAAAACGACGAGGGCGCGGCTGCGCCCCTGACTCAGTTCATCGCCTCCCGGTTGAGCGGGCTGGCCAGACAACCCTCACTGCCAGGCCGGCGGATACAGCAGGCCGCCGTCGCGCCAGAGCTGGTTCTGGCCGCGCTCCAGCGTCAGGTCGCCCGCCGGCCCCAGATTGCGGGCGTAGATTTCGGCGTAATTGCCCACCTGGGCGATGACAGCCGCCATAAACCCGCTCGGCAGCCCCAGACGCCAGCCCAGCCCCAACCGCGCGTCCAGCAGCCGGGCGATGTCGCCCCCGACGCGGGCGCTGTAGGCGGCGTCGACCTCCTGCGGGCGGCGCACCTGGTCGAGGATCGTCTCGCTGGTGACGCCCAACTGCTCGGCCTGCACCAGCCCTTGATAGACCCACGCCACAATATCCGCCCACTGGGGATCGCCATCGCGGTGAATCGGCGCCAGCGGCTCGACCGTGTACGGCGGGATGCTGCCCTGCCATACCCGGTAGTCGGCGGCGTTGGGCAGCCGGCGGCGCAGCGTTTCGAGCTGGATCAGGTCAGCGGTCAGCGCCTGGCAGCGGCCGGTCGTCAGCGCTTCTAGCGCGGCCTCCGGCGTGGCCAGCGTCACCGGCTGGTAAGACAGCCCCCGGCTGGCCATTGCCTCTGGCAGATGCTGCGCCGCTGGCGAATTCTCGACCAGGCAGATGATCGCGCCATCCAGGTTCGGCCAGTCCAGCAGTGGACCGTCAGCCCGCACCATGAACGTCTGGCCGTTGTGGAACAGCACCGGCCCAAACGCCAGGCCGCTAGCGCTATCCAGCGTCAGCGTCCAGGGGATAGTGTGCAGCAGCACATCCAGCTCGCCGGCGGCGAGCGCCTGCAGCCCTTCCTCAGGGGTCACCAGCCGGAGCTGGACGGCCAGCGGGCTGCCGAAGATGGCCGCGCCCAGCGCCCGGCACAAGTCCGCATGGAAGCCGCGAATTTCGGCGGTGTTCGGGTCGAGGTAGCCGAAACCCGGCTGGTCAGCGCTCAGGCCGCAGTAGACCTCCCCGCGCGAGAGGACGGCATTCAGCGTTGGTCCGGGCGGCACTGGGGTGGGCGTTTCGGACTGCGCCCTGGCGACGCCGGCGCTCAGCAGAAGCGCCAGCGCCAGCAGCCAGCGATGAAGAGCTGTTCGCATACGCATAGATGACAGTGTCTCGTTCAATCCTCTTGATCCAGTTTGATGCCCGGCGGCCGGATGGCTGCGAGCTTCTTGACGATGGCGGCGCGGATTTCGCCCGCTTCAGCGCGGCGGACGAACGCCTTCTTCGGAAAACGCCCGCTCGCCTGGGTATCGTTTCAAACCGCGCCGTATTCAAACGCGCTGTCTAGCAGCGGGTATTGCATGAATTTCTCCTGAAGATTACGCCTATATACGCCATGATACTATAACATTGAATCAGGCAAAACTTATCCTCGTTGCAGACGCCGATGACCCGGCAAGGGAACTGAGACGTGAACCGTTTAGACGATCTGCTCAAAGAATATACCCAAATGCGCGGCGCCGGCCAGGAAGCTCGCAGCGTCCTATACGCTCTGCGCGGACGCATCGAAACGCTCGCCCCCGCCCAGCGCGATGAATTCGCCGCGCTGGTGCGCGCCTGGGAAGCTAGGGGGGCGCAAGACGCGCCGACGCGCCTATCGCCTATCCGGCCGATCAAGCCGCTGAAACGCCTCCAGCCGGCCGCGTTTCCGCTGCGCCCGGATACTGACGGTTTATCCGAACGGGTGAAATGCCCGCACTGCGGCCGCGTGAACAAGAAACAGGACGTGTTCTGCTACGCCTGCGGCCAGGTGCTAGAGATGCGTACCGCTCACGACACCAAGCACCTGAGCGACAGCGGCGAGACGATCAGCAGCGAGCTGTTCGGGCCGGAGACTGTGCTGACGCTGCGCGTCCGCGGCTCGGTCGAAGTGTATGAACTGCGCCCGCAGAAGATTGATCACGAGCTGGTCATCGGGCGCAGTACCGCTGGCAGCGCCATCATTCCCGATCTGGATCTGAACTCCAAGCAGGCCGCCGACCTCGGCGTCTCGCGCATGCACCTGTCGGTGCGTTACGACGCCGAACACCAGGCGCTGATGGTGACCGATCTGGGCAGCGCCAACGGCTCGTTCATCAATGGCCAGCGCCTGCTCCCCCGCGAGGTTCGGGTGCTGCGGCACGGCGATGAGCTGCG
The DNA here is from genome assembly GCA_937922795.1 of uncultured Anaerolineae bacterium. Lineage (GTDB taxonomy): Bacteria > Chloroflexota > Anaerolineae > Aggregatilineales > Phototrophicaceae > CFX2. The sequence continues at coordinate 32,390 of CALAJK010000038.1, read as the reverse complement.
CCTGGGGCGGCTGGTGCTGATGGTGGCCTTCCGCCATCCCCAGTGAACCGCGTGTCGCTCGGCGCCTCCTCCGGTAGATAGACCCGGATCGCGCCGTCATCGGCGAAGCACGCCTGCGGCGGCCAGCGCCGCGCCCGGTCTGCCACGATCAGATCGCCCACCGAGGCGGCGGCGTTCAGCAGCAGCACCAACGCCGCCGTTTGCCCCAGACTGGGCGGCAGCCCCAGCAGCAGCGCCCCTCCGCCCAGGCTCAGCCCCACCAGCGGCGCCAGCACCATCCGCAGATACTCATCGCGCTGCAGCCAGTCGCCCGGCTTGAGGGTGACGTACAGACAGCCTGAAGCCCAGCCGAAACGCGGCGCGTGACCTTGCAGCGCCAGCGCCAAGCCGTGCAGCCCCTCATGCGTCAGCATCGAGCCGACCAGCGCGGCCAGGGCGAAGGCCGCCCGCGCCCAGTCCGGCCAGACGGGGTCGGGGAACAGCGCCAGCGGCGCGCCCAGCGCGACATACGCCTGATAGGGAAGCCACAGCAGGAGGACGGCCGCCGCCAGCGGGAGCAGTGCCAGCAGATTGGCGACCACCAGAAAGCGCCAAGCGGGCTGTCCATCCAGGTCGCCGAACAAATCGGCGGCGTAACGGTAGCCGGGCGAGGCGGGCATCAGGTCGAGGGCGAACTCAGTTCAGGGCGGCTGGGCCGGGGAAAGCCCAGGCCAGCGCCTCCGGCAGGATGCTGCGGAAGCCGACCAGACCATGACCGCTGCCGATCTCGACGAAGCGGTAGGCGGTGTCGCTGCGCGCCGCCAGCACGTCGCGCACAGCGTGCCCCGGCTTGATGAACCGCGGGCGCGACTCGTAACGGCCAACCGACTGGAAGATGCGCCGCGGCAGCAGCCGCGACTCGGCGAAGCGCCGGGTGAGCTGGCTGAGCAGCGCCTCGCCCACGCCTTTCCCCAGCGGCGGTGAAATCATGATCAGGCTCTGGAACACGGCCGGGTTGCGCAGCGCCGCGTGGGCGGCCGCCGCCGCGCCGACGTCCACCCCGCCCACGCCCAGATCGGTCGAGTCGACGCGGTACTGGGTCTGCAAGAACGGCAGCAGTTCCGTCAGCAAGGCGGCGTAGTGCCGGTCGTTGCTGATGTACTCGCGGTCGCGCTCCTGCTGGCTGCCGCTCTGGAGCATGGCGATGATCACCGGCGCCAGGCGCTGATGCTTGATGAGCGCGTCCGCAATGTACGGCGCCTGCAGCGGGCCAGCCGCCCACTGTCCGTCGTGCAGCACCAGCAGCGGATAGACCATGCCGGACTGCTCGTACCCAGGCGGCGTATACACCCACAGCTTGCGGCCTTTGAAGCCCAACTGAAAACTGTCAAACTGGTGTTCATCCACGCGCCCGCGCGGGACGGCGCGCATCGCCGACCAGTCTGGGAACGGGCGAGCGTCGCCCATGCGCAGCACCGAAACCACCTGCTGCGCCGCCTCCAGCCGCAGCGGATTACGCGGGTCTACCCGCCAGTGGCGGGCGATGCGGCCAGCGATGTCCGGTTCAGTCGCCAGCGGCGTCATCGGGTCATCCACCGCCAGCAGGTAATCGAGCAGGTCATCCGGGGCGAAAGTCTGCGTCAGATGCCACAGCGTCGTGCCATCCAGCCGTTTCATCGGGGCCAGGGGCGGGTCGCCCTGGATCGCATCCAGGTTGAGCGCCACCCGCTGCGGCGCATCCGGGCTGGCATAGATGAACGTCGCCTGACTGCCCTGCACCCACGGCCACTCACTGCGTTCAGCCAGCAGTTGGTCTACCAGCTCCTGGCGCTGGTCGCCGCTGGGGGCGCGCTGCGCGTCTTGTAAAAACGCCTCAAAAGAATTCCACCGGGGCATGAGACAGGCTCCTATGTGGCGCTGGGTCTGCGACTGATGACCATTGTAGCACCGCCCACCGTGAATGCCACCGCGCTGAAGGCCGGGGATCAGCCGCCAAGCGTTCATGCGGTCGCCCAATCCGTGCTATAGTCAAGGCATCGCACGCCAAGCGTGGCGCTCATTAACAGGAGAAATGGGGTATGGCCGGCTTCGACTCGCTGTTTTCTGGCATGAACTTTCAAAGCACCATCCAGAAGTACTGCAATCAAATCGGTTGGCGGCTCAGCGACATCAACAGTGAACTGGCGGTGCTGAAGTTCGACATGCAGTCGGGTCGGACACAAACCGTGTTGATCTCGCGGAATGAGAACATGCTGTCGTTTCTGGTGGTGAGCATGTTCAAGTTCGACTCGGAAGATCAGGTGCCGAATTACCTCTCAACGGTGCTGATGAAGCGCAATGCCCAGATCATGATCGGCAAATGGGGCATCAACGTCAGCAACAACATTCACATCTACTCAGTTGGGCACAGCGTGGATATGCAGTTGATGAACGCCGATTTCTTCCGTCGGGTGGTGACGATTTTGATCACCGAATGTGATGATCTGGAGACCTACCTGCTCAAGATGATCAATCATTGAGCCCGAGCTTGTCAGCTCGCCGCGCGCTAACCCTACCCTCGGCTTGAGGCCAGGGGATATTGATGCATCCCCACGCTCTTGGAACCGGCCGGGTTTGCGCCTACAATCGGCGCTATGCGCATCCTGTTCGTCGCTTCACTCCACCACCCGGAAGCCCTGCGCGCCGCCGTCCAGGCCGCCCCGCCGGGCGAGCCGCCGCCCCTGTTCCCGCCCAGCGCCGCTCAGCACTTCTACGAGCGCGCGCTGCGCCGGCGCGGCCACACGCTGGCCGTGTTCTACCGCAACCTGCCGGCGGTGGGCGGCCAGACGCACTTCCAGCGCCACACGCAGCGGCTCACGCCCGGCAAACTGCTGGCCGCCGCGCTGGGCCGCGTGCCGCCCGACCTCAACCCTGACGTCCGCTGGCGCAACCGGCGGCTGCGCGAGCAGGCGCGCGCCTTCCGCCCAGACGTGCTGTGGCTGGTGGGCGACAACACCGTCATCTACCCGGAGACGCTGGCGGCCGTCAAGCGCGAGACCGGCTGCAAGCTGGTGTACGCCACCGGCACCTCACCCATCGTGTTCTCGCGGCCGATCGAGCGCCGCGCCGCCCGCCTGTATGACCTGGTGCTGACCAACGACTACTACCACGGCGTCCAGTGGCTGGAGCTGGGCGCGCGGCGGATGGAGTGCCTGCCGGTGGCAGCCTGCGATCCGGACTTCCACCGCCCGTATACGCTGACGCCGGCTGAGCGCGCCGCCTACGCCTGCGACATCGCCTTCGTCGGCACGCTGGTGCCGGATCATCTCTACAGCCGGCGGGTGGCGGCGCTGGAGGCCCTGCGCGACTTCGACCTGGGCATCTGGAGCGTCCACGATGTGCCGGACAGCCTGCGCAAACACGTACGCGGCGCGGCCCTGGGCGAGACCATGCTGCGCGTGCTGTCGGCGGCCCGGCTGACGGTCAACGTCCACGGCGACTTCATGCGCTACGGCGGCAACCTGCGGCTGTTCGAGGCGGCGGGCGTGGGCGCGTTCCAGCTCGCCGACGACCTGCCGGGCGTGCGCGCCTGGTTCACCCCTGGCGAGACCATCGTCACCTTCTCGACGCCAGCCGACCTGCGCCAGAAAGCCGCCTACTATCTGGCGCATGACGCCGAACGTCAGGCCATCGCCCGGCGCGCCCGCGACCACGTGTACGCGCACCACACCTACGATCGCCGCGTCGAGCGCCTGGAGGAGCTGTTGAGCAGCCTATGAACGACGCCGACTACGCCCGCAAGCTGGCGGCGGAGGCCGACCTGTGGGGCGCGGAGGCCGAGCGCCAGGCGGCGCTGCTGCCGCCGGACTGGGAGCACCACCGCCATCTGCGCCACAACGTCATCATGCACGCCGCCGATATTGACGCCCTGCTCGATCAGATTCGGCCGGGGATGCGGACGCTGGAACTGGGGTGCGCCTCCGGCTGGCTGACGCTGGCCATGGCGCAGCGCGGCGCGCACGCCGTCGGGCTAGACATCAGCCAGAAGGCGCTGGACATCGCCCGCAGCTACTACGAGACGGTGCGCGACCGCGTGCCGGGCAGCGCCGCCTACCGCCAGACTGACCTGAACGCGCTGGCGCTGGAACCGGAGACTTACGATCTGGTGGCCGTCAAGGCCTCGCTGCACCATTTGGTGCGGTTGGAGCACGTGATCGCCGAGGTGCACCGGGCGCTCAAGCCGGGCGGCCTGCTGTGGGCGGCGGACACCCACGGCGACGAGGCGCCCCGCACCGTGCTGGTCGCCGGCGCGCTGGCGCTGCTGCTGCCCACGCACACCAGCTATCGCGATAAGCTGCGCGCCCTGTTTCGCTTTGGCCTGCGGGCGCCGGAGCGGGTGAAGGCCAGCATCCAGGCCGAGGGGCTGTCGCCGTTCGAGGGCGCTGGCCGTGAACACGATTGGCTTCAGCTCATCGCTGAGCGCTTCACCATCGAACGCCGCGTGAACATGCCGGCGGTCACCGGCTATGTCACCGCCCAACTGCGCGCGCCGGACGCCGTGGCGCTACCGCTGCTGCGGGCGCTGCGGGCGGTGGATCGCCGGCTGGTGGCGGCCGGGCTGCTGCGGAACAGCGGTGTGGTCGTGTACGCCCGCAAGTAGCGCCGCAGGCCAGCGCCATTTAGTCGACAGCGAGAGGTTTGTACGACCATGACCGCACCCAAGTATCATCTGGACGATATCTTCGATCCGGCGCGCGCTCATCCTGACGACGCGCACAGCCTGCTCATGCGGCTGATACCGCCGCGCAGTCGGGTGCTGGAGCTGGGCTGTGCCTCCGGGTATCTATCGGGCTACATGGAGCGGGCGCTCGGCTGCCAGGTAGTCGGCCTGGAGTTCGATCCGGCCGCGGTGCAGATCGCCGCTGCGCGATGCAGCGCCGCCTATCAGGTGGATCTGGATGCGCCGGATGCGCTGGACGTCGCCCGCGCCGGCGCGCCCTATGATGTGCTGTTGGCCGCGGCCGTGCTGGAGCATCTGAAATATCCAGAGCGCGTCCTGCGCCAGGCGCGCGCGCTGCTCAAACCGGGGGCGCGGGCGATCGTGTCGCTGCCGAATGTCGCTCACTGGCGGCTGCGGCTGGCGCTGCTGGCCGGACGCTTTGATTACACCGACTACGGCGTGATGGACCGCACACACCTGCGGTTGTACACCGTCAAGACGAGCCGCGAACTGCTGGAGGCCGAAGGGTATCGGGTTGAGCAGTTGCTGATCGCAGGCAGCGGCGTCCAGAACGTGTTCAACGCGCTGGCGCGACGGCTGGCGCGTCCGCTGCCGCCGCCGCTGCTGCCGGGATTGTTCGGCTATGAGCTGATCTTCGTGGCGACCCTCTAGCCGGCGCCCGCCAACAGCGCCATAGGCAAGCGCCCTGCCGGATGGTATGCTTGTGGCGGCTAACCGCATCCTTACAGGAAGACATCGTGACCACCGAATTGAAGCTGCTTGACCACGCTATCCCTGTGTTTCGCCCCTTCCACGGCGAGGAGGAGATCGAAGCGGTCGCCGAAGTCCTGCGCTCCGGTTGGTGGGGCCAGGGACCGAAAACGGCTGAGTTCGAGCACCGGTTTGCGGAGTTCGTCGGTGCGCCGCTGGCCGTCTCGGTCAACTCGGCCACAGCGGCGCTGCACCTGGCGCTGAAGGTGGCCGGCGTCGAAGGCGGCGAGGTGATCACCACGGCGCTGACGTTCGTCTCCACCAACCACGCCATCCTGTACAACAATGCGACGCCGGTGTTCGCCGATATTGAGCCGGACACGCTCAACCTTGACCCGGACGACATCGCCCGCAAGATCACGCCCCGCACCCGCGCCATCGTGGTCGTGCACTACGGCGGTCACCCGGCCGACATGGATCGCATCCACGCCATCGCCGCCGCCCACAACTTGGTCGTGATCGAGGACGCCGCCCACGCCGCCGGCTCCAGCTACCACGGGCGGCCGGTCGGCAGCCTGTCGCCGCTGACCTGCTTCAGCTTCCACCCGGTCAAGAACCTGGCGACCGGCGACGGCGGCATGATCACCCTGTTCGACGAGGAATGGGACGCCCGGCTGCGCCGCCTGCGTTGGGTGGGCATCAACAAGGATACCTGGGTGCGCAGCCGCGACAAGGACGCCAGCCAGTACTCATGGCAGTACGATGTCGAAGAAGTCGGCTTCAAGTGCCACACCAACGACATCAACTCGGCCATCGCGCTGGTGCAGCTCGCCCGCCTGCCGCAGACCAACGCCCGCCGCCGCGCCATCTGCGCCCTGTACGACGCCGGCCTGGCCGACCTGGACTGGATCGAACGGCCGACGCTGCGCCCGGACGTCGTCTCGGCGCGGCACAACTACGTCATCCGCTGCGACGACCGCGATGGGCTGGCCGAATGGCTGCGCCAGCACAAAATCGCCACCGGCATGCACTACATCCCCAACCACCTGCACGCCGTCTACCGGCCGTATGCCGCGCCGCTGCCCGTGACCGAACGCGACATGCCTGATCTGTCGGTCGTCATCGTCAATTACAACACGCGCGAGCCGCTGCGCCGCTGCCTAGAGTCGATCGAGCGCGAGCGCGGCGGCCTAGCGGTGGAGACCATCGTCGTGGACAATGGCTCAAAAGACGGCAGCGCCGCCCTGGTGCGCGAGTCGTTCCCCAACGTGAGGCTGATCGAGCCGGGGCGCAACACTTGGTTCACCGGCGGCAACAACCTGGGCGTGCGCGCCGCGACCGGCGAGTACGTGCTGGTGCTCAACCCGGACACGCTCATCCAGCCGGGGATGCTGCCGGCCATGGTGGCCTATCTGCGGGCACACCCTGACGTGGGCATCCTCACCTGCCAGATGCGCTTCCCCGACGGCCGGCTGCAGTTCACCTGCTCGCGCGCCCCGCAGTACCTCGATCTGCTGCTGGGCTACACCTTCGTGGGGGCGCTGCTGGCCGCCTGGCGCGACCGCCGCCGCCGGCACATGTGGTACGACGGCTGGGGGCGGGACGCCACCCGGCCGGTGGAAGTCGTGCCGGACTCGTGCCTGATGGCCCCGCGCGCCCTGCTGCTGCAGTTAGGCCTGTACGACGAGGCGCTGAAGCTGTACTTCACCGAGGACGACATCTGCCGCCGGGCGCTGGCTGCCGGGCGCGACGTCCATTTCCTGGCCGAGGCGGCCGTCCTGCACGAAGAACACGCCAGCACCCGCCAGGTGCAGCGGCTGGCGTCGCAGGTGTATTTCGATGACCTGCTGGCCTACGCCCGCAAGTACTACGGCGCGCCCCGCGCCGCGCTGCTGCGGGCGCTGATCTGGCCGACGCGCCAGGCGATGGATCTGGCGCAGCGGCTGCGCGGCGAGCGCCGGGCGCTGTAGCGAGGCACGCCATGCCGGACGACCTGCGCCCCTCGCCTACCTTGATCGCCGGCCTGCTGCGAATCGCCTTGCGGCGGCTGTGGGTCCCCGTCGTCATCGCCAGCGTGCGGCTGCGCGTCTGGCTGTGGGGCGCGCCCGCCCTGGAGCAGGCGGTGGCGCACTGTCCACCCTGGCTGGGGCTGGCAGTGCTTCAGGCGTTCGGCGCGCGCATCGGCCACGGGGTGGACTTTCACGGGCGGCTGAGGCTGCACGGCGCTTACCGCCCGGCGGGCAAGCTGATCGTCGGCGACTGGTGTCACATCGGGCCGGGCGTCACGCTGGATCTCTCTGCTCCGATCGTGCTGGAAGACCGATGCACGATCGCGCTCAACGCCCAAATCCTGACGCATCATGACGTGGGCTATTCGCCGCTGGCGGCCCGCGCTTACCCGACGCGCTTCGCCGGCGTCACCGTCGAGGCTGGGGCGTTCGTCGGCGCCGGGGCGACGCTGCTGCCCGGCGTGCGCGTCGGCCGATGCGCCGTGGTGGGAGCGAGCGCGCTGGTGACCGACGATGTGCCGCCCTACGCCGTAGTCGCGGGCGTGCCGGCGCGCGTCATCCGCCAGCTTGATCCAGCGGAGGCGGAGCCATCCTCATGATCCCTCAACCATCGGAAGCGCCGCGCTACGAAAGCACCCGCCAGGCCTGGGAAGCCATCTGGCAGGGGGCGTCGGTCGAGGTCGAGCTGGCGACGATGCAGTACCGCCGCGCCCGGCAGACGGTGGCGCTCTACGCCGCTTACCTGCCCAAAGACGGCCTGATCCTGGAGGCCGGCAGCGGCCTGAGCGCCGCCCTGATCACCCTGCGGCGGCTGGGCTTCGCGCGGGTGATCGGGCTGGATTACGCGCCCAATGCGCTGCACGTCTCGCGCCGCTACGACCCGACGCTGCCGCTGACGGCCGGCGACGTCCACGCGCTGCCGTTCGCCGGCGAGTCGCTGGACGCCTACCTGTCGTTCGGCGTGCTGGAACACTTCGAGCACGGCATGATGCCGGCGCTGGCGGAGGCCTACCGCGTCCTCAAGCCGAGCGGCATGCTGGTGCTGACCATCCCCTACCCGAACGTCGTCCACCGGCTGGTGCGCTGGCGGCGGCGCGGCCAGCCGAGCGCCCTCAACGACGACGCCTTCTATGAGAGCGCCTACACCCGCCAGGCGCTGTGCGCCAACGTGACGGCTGCCGGCTTCACGCTCGTCCGCGTCGCGCCCACCAGCCACGCATTCACGCTGTGGACGGTCAGCCGGCTGTTCCGCGCGCCCGGCTACTACCGCACCAACGCCCTGGCCGAAGTCCTGGGCGATCTGCTGCGCCTGATCCTGCCCTGGGCCTTCAACTACAGCACGCTGGTCATCGCCCGGAAGTGATGAGGGCAGCCAAAAACAGCCGGCGGCGCAGGCTGTGATCGCGCTGTCAGGTTCGAATCAGCCTTCGTAGTACCCATCAATTAGGCTGAGCGTTTCGTCTAGGATGTCCAGACCTTCCTGAATCTGCGCCTCGTTGATGACCAGCGGCGGGCAGTTGAAGATCATGCTCCAGCGGACGAAAGTGCTCATGCCCTTTTCGCGCAGCGTGCGGGCGACGATCTGCATCGGCTCGCTAAGGCCGCCCAGGAACGGCGACAGCGGTTCGCGCGTCTCGCGGTTCTTCACCAGTTCGATCACCTGGTGCAGGCCGGCGCCGCGAATATCGCCGATGACCGGGTGCTTTTCGGCCAGATCCATCAGCCCTTGGCGCAGCACCTTGCCCATCTCGCGCGAGCGCTCGATCAGGTTTTCGTTCCGGTACACCTCAATGTTGGCCACGCCCGCCGCCATCGCCAGCGGATGAGCGCTGTAGGTGAGGCCAGTGGACAGCACATGGTCGTCGAAGTAAGCGGCGATCTCGTCGCTGACGATCGTCGCCCCCAGCGGCACATAGCCGCTGGTGATGCCCTTGGCCACCGCCATGATGTCTGGCTGCACGTTCGGGTAATGATCCACGCCGAACCATTCACCGGTGCGCCCGAAGCCGCTCATCACCTCGTCCACGATCAGCAGCAGGCCGTACTGGTCGCAAATCTGGCGCAGCCGGTTCCAGTACACTTCGCTGGGCTGGATGATGCCGCTGGTGCCGCTGTAGCCCTCGATGAGGATGGCGGCGCAGTACTGCGGCCCTTCCATCTGGACGATCTCCTCGACCAGATCGGCCATGATGGCGTCGCCCTCGGCCTGGGTGCGCCCGCGGTAGACCGGGCTGCGATAGGCGTACGGATCGGGCAGGCGCACGATGTCCGGGATGCCGGGGCCGTGGCCGTGCCGGCGCGGGTCGCCGCCGGCGGTGGCGGCGCCGAAGGTCGCGCCGTGATACGAGCGGTAGCGGGTGAGGATCTTCTGCCGTCCGGTGAACAGCCGCGCCATCTTGATAGCGTTTTCGATGGCGTCGGTGCCGCCGTTGGTGAAGAACGCCTTGCTCAGCCTGCCCGGCGTGACTTCCTCCAGCAGCTCACCCAAGCGCCCGCGCGCTTCGGTGGCGATGCTGGGGTAGGCGAAAGAGATCTGGGCGACCTGATCTTGAATGGCCTTGATGACGTGCGGATGGCCGTGCCCTACGTTGACGTTGATCAGCTGCGACGACCAGTCCAGATAGCGCTTGCCGTCGGCGTCCCAGAAGTATACGCCTTCGCCGCGCGTCATGGTGATCGGCGACCAAGCATTCTGAGCCGTCCAGCTCGCGAGCGTGTAATCTTTGTTCTTGGCGATAATTTCGGCCGTGGTGACCATGATCGAAAACTCCCAGACAACCCCTGTAAGTAAAAAAACAGCGCGCCGGACCAGGCACGGTTCGACGCCCTCTATTGTAAACGATCTTCACGCCGTTCCCAACTGTTTGAGCGGCGCCAGGCGGGACAGGCGCGCCCGCCGCGCTAGCGTGTGCGCCTGCGTCAACCCTCGTGACCCCTATGCAGCGGCCAAAACGCCGGCTGCAGTTCAGCCCGCATTCAGCGTTCGCCGTTGGCGGGGGACATTTTGCCCTGTTTTCGTCAACTTCCGGGGTGTGCTATACTGGCCAGTATGAAGCTCACTCCCTCCGACTCCTCGCCCCCCGCCTGGGCGCAGCAGGCACGGGCGCGCGGCCTGGCTGGCGCGCTGCGCCTGGCGCTGGACGTCTTAGAACCCCTGGGCCCGCTGGGAGCACAGGCGATCTGGGTCGCGCAGCCGCTGCTGGGGACGGTCATCGACCGCGATGCGCTGCACGCGCTGGCGCAGGCGCTGGATGAGCCGGGGGGCATTGCGGCGCTGCGGCGGCATCTAGAAGATTAGGGGGCGCTCGTGGACAGCACATCCCAGATTTTGGCCATCCTGATCCTGCTGCTGGCGATGGTCGTCAGCGTGGTGGTCGCCCAGTTCATCCGGCGGCGGCCTAACCTGTACGCGCTGCGCCCGATTGAGGCATATCAAGCCCTGCCGCAGATGGTCGGCGAGGCGATCGAGGCCAACCAGCCGATGCACTTTTCGTTGGGCAGCGCCAGCTTGGGCGGCGAAAACACCCTACTCACGCTGGCCAGTGCCGAACTGTTCTATCAAGGCATGGAACGCGCTGCCATCAGCGCTGCGCCGCCGCTGCTGACCGTCAGCGACCCGACTGCTATCCCGCTAGGCTATACGATGCTGCGCCAGGCGTATCGCTCGCGCGACCTGCTGGGGCGCTACCGCAGCAGCAGCCTGCGCTGGTATCCTGCTGGGCCGCGCTCGCTGGCCTTCGCCGCCGCCCTCACGGCCATGCTGGGCGATGACCGGGTGGCGAACAACGTGCTGGTCGGCAGCTTCGGCCCAGAACTGGCGCTGATCACCGACGCCGCCGTCCGCCGAAATCAGGGCGTGCTGGCCGCTAGCGACCAGCTTCAGGGGCAGGCGGTGGCTTTCGTCATGGCAGACCAGCCGCTGATCGGCGAAGAGCTCTTCGCCGGCGGCGCCTATCTCGGCGGTTCACCGACTCACATCGCCGGGCTGGTCGCTACGGATGTGCTGCGTTGGCTGGTCATCCTGGCCATGTTGATCCCGACGGCGGTCGCCGTTGGCGATGCGGTGCTGGACGGGCGTTTCAGCCAGGCCATCGCGCGCCTGTTGGGGGGAGGATAGCGCAGTGAGGCGTTTGAACGCGGCGGCGGCAGCGGCGGTCGCCATCGGCTTCGGTTTATTCACCCTGGTCGGTCTGCTGTCTGGGCCGGAGTCCGGCCTGTTCTACGCGCTCACCACCGTTTTGTTACAGGTGGCAGCCGTCACCGCCGCCGCCTCCATCCTCATCGGCATCCTCAACCTGCTGAGCGTCCATTGGACGCGCCTCAAAGACCGGCGCAAGGGGTGGGGCTACAGCCTGCTGCTGCTGCTGAGCACGCTGCTGGTGCTGGCGCTGGTGGCGCTGGAACGCCTCGGCGTCGTCGGCGGCAGCCCCACGCCATCCAGCATCCTGTTCGAGTCAGTGCAGGTCTCGATCGAGTCAGCGCTGGCCGGGGTGGTGTTTTTCGCGCTGGTCTACGGCGCGTACCGCATGATGCGCCGTCGCGTCAGCGGGGCTGGCATTCTGTTCACCGTCGTCCTGCTGGCGCTGCTGTTGGGGTCGCTGCCGCTGCCGGGGTTAGGGCTGCTGGCGAGCGTGCGCGATTGGCTGGCGGCAGTGCCGGTGAGCGCAGGCGCGCGCGGCATCTTGTTAGGGATCGCCCTGGCAACCGTGGTGACCGGCGTGCGCGTGCTGATCGGCCAGGATCGGTCGTACCGTGAATAGGGGGACGTGATGAGCGACGAATTTCAGCGACGTCCGCCGCCCGGCCACCCGGAAGAACCCGATGATGAGGCGTTCTTCAACTGGGAGATGGCGGATGACGAGTCGCCGCCGGAAGATGAGCTGAGCTGGGAGCCGGCCGGAGACGAGCCGCCGGACGCCGAACTGGACTGGCAGCCTGCGCTCGCTCCCCCTGGCGCGGCTTCGATGGATGCTGTGCTCGACTGGCTGGCCAATTTGCCTCAGGAGGACGGAGAAGCCGGCGCGCCCACAGAAGAGCCCTGGTTCGACGCGGCTTCGTCGGCGGCCCCGCCGCCCCCGCCCGCCGACGATCTGCCGCCCTGGCTGAAGCAGGCCGACGCGCTCGAAGAGCCCGCCGCCCCGGCTGAAGATGACCTGCCGCCGTGGCTACGAGAGGCAGACGCGGCGACTGAACCGGCTCCCACGCCCGAACCGCCGCCGGCCGAGGCGCTGCCGCCCTGGCTGGCGGGGCTGGATGAAGAGATCGTCGGGCCGCCGCTGGTGAGCGATACGGGCGAACTCTCCGAGGATTGGCTGGCGCGCGCCGAGCAGCTCCCGGCTACCGGCGATCTGGGGCTGACGTATGATGAATGGATGGCTCGGCAGGAAGCCGCCGTCCGCGTCCCGGACGTGGATGAAGAGACGCCCGACCTGAGCGAAGCGTTCGACGAACCCCTGCCGGAACCTACGCCGGGCACGGGCGAACTGCCCGCCTGGGCGCTGGGGTTGGAAGAGCTGGACGCGTCGGCAGCCCCCGACTGGCTGCGCGAGGAGACGCCGTCCGTGCGCCTGCCGGCCGAGACAAAAGACCGGTTCGAAGAGTTCAACCTGCCTGAGCCGGCGCTCGACGCTTGGTTCGAACCGTTCGACGCCGAAACCGCCCCGCCCACGCCGGAGGAGGCGCGGCCTGCCGACGTGCTGGCTGGCCTGGAGCCGGAGTCGCCCGCCCAATCCGACTGGGCAGCGTTGATCGACAGCGCGCAGCCAGAGGCGGAGACCGCTTCCATGCCCGCGCCTCAGGATATCTTCGAGGAGCTGGGGCTGCCGTCGCCCGAAACCGGCTATGATTTTCTTGACCAGCCGGCAGCGGCGTCGGCCGCGCCCGAATGGTTCACCGAGCCTGAAGCCGCCGCCGCGCCCGAATGGCTGGAAGAGCTGTCCGGGCTGGATCTGACCGCGCCGCCCGAACCGGCTCAGCCCGAACCGGAGGCGGCTCCTGCCGACGCCGATCTGCTGGCCGCGCTGCGCGGCGCGGCGGCGCCCGAACCGGGACCGGAAGAATTTGAGCTGCTGGAACCCAGCTTCGACGATCTGGACAGCCTGCTGGCCAGCTATGAAGCGCCTGAAGTGCGGCTGCCGACGACCGATCGCAACCTGCTCGATCCTAACCCGGACATTGACCGGCTGCTGTCCGACAGCGAACTCGAACAGATCGCCGCGCGCCGGAGCACACCGTCGGGGCCGACGCCGCCCGACGACTCTCTGGACTGGCTGCGCGAGATGGGGGTGTCGGTTGGCCCAGTGTCGGCGGCCGCCATTCTGCGCCGCCAGGCCGAAAATGAGCGCCCGCTGGAGGAGCTGAACGAACGGCTGCAGCAGCTCCACCAGCGCGGGCAGGAGCTGCCGCCGCCGGCGGACAGCGGCCCTTCGGATGCGCTCCAGACTCTGCTGCCCGGCATCAAGCAGTTCATCGCGCCGACGCCGGTGCGCGCCGGCCTGCCGGGGCTGTCGGGCGAATTGGCGCTCAGCCCGCAGCAGCTGGAGAAAGTGTCGCTGCTGCGCACGCTGGCGGCGGTGGAAGCAGAGACGCCGCGCGCCCAACCGCCCTCAGCCATTGATCTGACATATGAGGCGCGCGGCCTGGAAGAGGCGCTGGAGGCAGAGCTGGAGCCCGTCGCCGCTGAGGCGGAGGCGGCTGCCGCCGCCGCGACAGCCCGGCAGCGCCGCCGTCTGAAGCTCGACCATCTGCTCATCAGCCTGGCGCTGGCGCTGGCGGTGACGCTGCCCTTCTTCGTCAGCGCGCTGCGCATCGGCGATCTGCCGCCGGTCGCGTTCGCGGCCGGCAGCCGCCAAGAGGCCGCCTTTGAGGGTCTGAACCGACTGCGCCCCGGCGATCTGGCGTTGGTGGCTGCTGAATATGGCCCGACCGGAGCCGGCGAACTCGATGGCCTGCTGGATGCTCTGCTGCGCCACGCGCTGCTGCGCGGCGCGCGCCCAGTGCTGGTCAGCACCAATCCCCTGGGTGTGCTGCATGCTCAGAACGTGCTCAACCGCCTGGCGGGCGATCCGACTTTCATCGCTCAACTTGGCCGCGAGCTCCAAAGCGGGCGCGATTATGTGATGGTGCGCTACCTGGCCGGCAGCACGATCGGCCTGCGCGTCTTCAGCCGGAACCTGGGCACGGCGCTGGCCACCAGCAGCGCCGGGACGGCCACCGGGCTGGCCATGACGACCGCCGGCGATTTCGCGGCGATCGTCATCGTCGCTGAGCGCGCCGAGGATGTGCGCGCCTGGATCGAGCAGGTGACGACTCCCAGCGGCAAACCGCTGATCGCCGCCGTCAGTCAGGCGGCCGCCCCGCTGTCCGAGCCGTACCTGCTGCCGGGCTCGCCCGCGGCGCACGGCGGCTTCGCCGGGATGCTGGTCGGCTACCGCGACGCCTACACCTACCGCGCGCTCCTGCAGGCAATCGCGCCCGATACGACTCCGTCCCTCGAATCGGAAGCTCCCCGCGTGATCCCATCCGAGGCGACGGCCACACCGGCGCCGTCTGATGCGACCACGCCCCAAACTGCGCCGTCCACGCCGGCCCCTGCCGAACCGGGGACGGACGAAGCCGCCGCCACCGGTCTGCCCGATGCGACCGAAACAGCAGGCTCACCCGCACCCATAACCGGAACGCCTGAGGCCCCCGCGCTGCCGGTCATCACCGGCCTGGTCGCCGCCGACTCGGCGGTGAACGTGCGTGAGGGGCCCGCTCGAACGTTTGCGCCGGTGGCGGCGCTTCAGCCCGGCTCCCGCGTCCAGGTGATCGGCCGGACAGCCGACAGCCAGTGGTATCAGGTGCGCCTGCAGGACGGGCGGGAGGGCTGGATCAGCGCCGAACTGCTGACCTTGGAAGAACCGGCGGCCACGCCCACGCCAGCGCCGACATCATCCGCCCGCCGCGATGCGAACGCGGTCGTGTCGCTCATCTCCGACGCCGGCCTCGAACGCGCCGCCCAGGAAGCGACCCCGGAACCTGCGCCTGAGCAGCAAGACGAGATGGTGGCCGAACCGACGCCGGCGCAGACCGTGCCCGCCGTCGGGATCGCCTACCGCGACGAACGCTGGTACGGCATGACGTTGGGCATCCTAGCCGCCAGCGCCATCATCGGCCTGGGGACGGTCGGGAGCATCATTGGCAGTCTGTTCCGCGGGAGGCGCCGGTGAACCTGGCAAACGCAGACACCATCGGCCTATGGGCCGGCTTCGTCTTCACCCTGATGATCTTCAGCTACGTCCTGGGCGACAACATCCTATACCGGCTGGCGGTCTACGTCTTCGTCGGGCTGGCGGCCGGCTACATCGTGGTGGTGACGGTAGAGGGCGTGCTGCTGCCGTGGCTGCAGGCCACCATGTTCACCGCTGAAGCCGGCGTCGGCGAACAGGCGCTCGGCCTGGCGCCGTTCGCGCTGACGCTGCTGCTGCTGTTGAAGGCATCGCCGCGCCTGGGGAACGCCGGAGCCATCGCGCTGGCGTTCATCGTCGGCGTTGGCGCGGCGGTGGCGCTGGTCGGCGCCATCACGGGCACGCTGCTGCCGCTGGCGTCAGCCACGGGCGGCGCGGTTCAGCTAGATGTGTTAAATGGGTTTCTGCTGTTCCTCGGCGTCGCCAGCACCCTGGTCTACTTCCAATATCTGGCGCGGCGCGACCGCGCGGGAGCCGTCCGCCGAAGCCTGGTGGTGCGGACGGTGGGCGCGCTGGGTCAGGGCGTGGTGATCATCACCCTGGCCGCCCTGTACGCAGGCGCCGTCCTCACCAGCCTGACGATCTTCAGCGAGCGCGTGGCGTTCATCTTGGCGCGGATGACGGGGGGATGAGATGAGCCGCACCGGGTCGATTCTGGCGGCCGATTTCGGCAATGTCCACACGCGCGCCGTGCTGCTTGATGTGGTTGAGGGCGTGTACCGGCTGGTGGCGCAGGCGGAAACCCGCACCACCGCCGACTTCCCATTCGGCGATGTGACTGTCGGCCTGCGGCGTGCCGTCCAGCAAATCAGCGATGCGACCGGTCGCAGACTGCTCATGGCCAGCGGCGAAATCATCACGCCAGAGATGGCCGACCGCTCAGGCGTGGACATCTTCATGGCCACAGCCAGCACCGGGCGGCCGCTGCGGACGGTGATTGTCGGCCTAGTCCCGGAGATCAGCGTCGCCAGCGCGCGGCGCGCCGCCGCCGGCACGTATGTTGAGATCGTCGAAACGCTCGACCTGGCCGATCGCCGCACCGAAGAAGACCGACTGAACGCCATAGTGGCCAGCCGGCCAGATTTGATTTTCATCGCCGGGGGCACGGAAGACGGCGCGCGCGAGCCGGTGTTGGAGCTGGCGCGGGTCGTGCGGCTGGCGATCATGCTGCTGCGGTCGGGCAACAAGCCGGCGGTGCTGTACGCCGGCAATTCGGCGCTGAAGCCCGTCATGCAAGCGTTGTTCGGCGGGCTGACGACGCTGTTCATCGCGCCCAACGTGCGCCCGTCGCTGGAACGCGAAGAGCTGGAAGATGCGCAGCTCCAGCTCGCGCTGGCGTTCGACGCCCGCCAAGCCAACCGCGGCGGCGGTTACCAGACGGTCGCCCAGATGGCGCGGCTGGGCGTGCTGCCCACCGCCCAGAGCTACAGCCTGATCGTGGACTACCTAGCCCAATCGCGCTCGGCCAATGTGCTGGCGGTGGATGTGGGCAGCGCGACCAGCACGCTGGCGCTGGCGCTGGGACGGCATACGACCACCGTCATCCGCACCGACATCGGCGTCGGCCACAGCGCGGAAACGCTGCGCGAACACGTCGGCGAGGCGGCCATCGAGCGCTGGCTGCCTTTCGCCCCACGGCGCAATCAAATCCGACATTACACGCTCAATAAGACGCTGCGACCGCCTACACTGCCAGAGACGCTGCCTGGCGTCTACCTGGAACACGGCCTGCTGCGCGCCGGCCTGCAGGCGCTGGTCGAAGCCGCCCGTCCCGCGTGGGATGATCTGACGTCCGGGCCCAGCCCGCTGCCTCAGATTGATCTCATTATCGCCGCCGGCGCCGCCCTGACGCAAACCGGCCATCCAGGCTGGACGGCGCTGCTGCTGCTGGACGCGCTGCAGCCGACCGGCGTTAACCTGCTGCGCGCCGACCCGCATGGGCTGACAGCGGCGCTGGGCGCTCTGGCACATGTCAACCCAGAGGCGGTCGTTCAGGTGCTGGACAGCAGCAGCCTGGAGCGCATCGGCACGGTATTCAATCTATCCGGCCTGCCCAGCCCCGGGCGGACGGCCATGACCGTTAAGGTCACCACATCGGACGGCGAGCTGGTGCGGCAGGAGGTCGCCGGCGGTCACATCTGGGTTTTCCCGCTGCCAACCGGCAAGACCGCCCGCGTCGAAATCACTGCCGCGCGCGGTTTGACCATCGGCGGCCGGTCGCGCCTGCGACTCACGGTCGAAGGCGGCGCCGCCGGCCTCATCTTCGACGCCCGCGGGCGGCCGCTGCCGCTGGCGGCCACGGTTCAGGGTCGGGCGGCGCAACTGCCGCAGTGGGTGGCGGAGATCACCGGCCAGCCGCTGCGCCCGGTTGAGCAGACGGAGGTGACCGAAGAAGAGGCGCTGGCTGAGGCGGGGCGCGAAGCGCCCCTGCCAGCGCGAAGTCGCCGAAGACGAGGCCGGGCGGAGACGCCGCCCGACGAAGCAGCACACCGTCCCGCGCGGCGCGGCTGGCTGCGGCGGCGACCGAAAGCCGCGCCGGCCGCCGAGGCGGATGATCTGGATAGCTTCGAGGCCGAAGCGAAAGAAGATGCGTTCTTCAGCGAACTGGATGAGCTGCGAAAATAGGGTCCCGGCATGATCTATCCCGACCAGCGTCACCTGCTGGAAATGACGACAATCCGGCGCGAACGGCTGCTGCCGGAGGAAGCGCTCGGCCAGGTGGACGCGCGCGAAGGCGACTCGATCAAGCTGCGCGATGTGGTGGCGCGCGGCGTCATCCCCTCACGCTACCGCATCCTGGACGCCGCGGCGGCGCTGCGGCTGCGCCGGCCTGACGACCTGGAAGAGCTGCTGCTGGTGCAGGTCGGCGACGATGTGGACGTGAAAACGCCGCTCGCCGGCGGCATGGGCCGGCGCGCCCGACGGCTGCTGTCGCCGGTCAAAGGCCGCGTCGCCTACATCGGCGAGGGGCGCATCATTTTGCAAGAGACCCCGCGGGCAGTGACGCTGGAAGCCGGCATCGAGGGACAGGTGGTCGCCGTCCGCGCCGGGCGCGGCGTCGTCATCGAGACCTTCGGCGGCCTGGTGCAGGGCGTATGGGGCAATGGCCGGCGGGTCAACGGCGTGCTGCGCGTCGAACCTGAGGACGGGCTGGAGAGCATCTACGGCGACGAGCTGCAGATGCAGTACCGCGGCGCGGTGCTGGTCACGCGGCGGCCGCTGAGGGAGACCGGCCTGATCATCATGCAGGATCAGGGCTTCGCGGGCATCATCGCCCCCAGCATGGAGGCGGATCTGATCGAACCGGTGCTCAAGCTGCAGCAGGCCATCCTGCTGACCGAGGGTTTCGGCTCGATCCGCATGAGCGCCGCCGTGTTCAACCTGCTCAACAGTTTCGTCGGGCGCCAGACGGCGCTGGACGCCGCGCTGCCTGGGCGCGAGGACGCGCGCCGCCCGGAGGCCATCATCAATCCATCAGCGCGCACCGGCGGCCGGCCCCCGCGCGCCAACCTTGATCAAACCCTACAAGTCGGGACGATGGTGCGGCTGGTGCGCCCGCCGCGCGCTGGGCAAATCGCCAAAGTGCTGGATTTGCCAAAACAGCCCTTCCTGTTAGACAATGGACTGCGTGTGCGGTGCGCGCAGGTAGAGACGATCACCGGTGAGCGGGTGATGATCCCCCTGGCGAACCTGGAAACCTTTGGCAAGTAGCGGCGTGGACTGTCACCTCACACCATGAGGAGAGCACTATGACTTTCGATCGCAATGATCTTCAAGACGACAACGATGATTTTAGTTTCGACGATTTCAACGGCGACGATAACGGCGACGATTTTCGTTTTGACGATGAGCTGACGCCGGATCTGCCGCCGGAAGATGAGGGGTTCGGCTTTGAAGATCGCGACATGCCCACGCTGGAAGAGGAGGGCGAAGAAGACCAGGGGCTGAACCGCACTTTCATCATCATCGCCACCCTCATGATCATCCTATTCGTCGTTGGCCTGGCTGCCGTGCTGTTCCTAGTCAATCGCGAGCAACCGCCGACGCCCAATCAGCTCACTGCCACGGCCATCGTTGAGGCCAACGCCACGACCGCGGCGCTGCTGGCCGCCAGCCAGACAGCCGCCGTTGAGATCGCTTTCGCCCAGACGCAGACCGCCGCTGTGCCGCCGACGGCCACGCCGCTGCCGACGGTCACGCCCATACCGACCGACACGCCCACGCCCACCGTGGATGCAACGCAGGCTTTCCAGAACGCGCTGCTCACCCAGACCGCCCGCGAGGCCACGCAGACCGCCGAATTCCTGCTGACGCCGCCCACCCGCCCCCCTTTGGGACAATCGGACGTGGCGCTGACGGCCACAGCGCTGGCGCTGATCATCAACCCGCCGCCGACCTTGGGCGGTGGGGTGGCGTCGCCCACGCCGGAAGGTTTGCGGCCGACGCCGGGGATCGGCCCGACAGCACTGCCGGACACCGGCCTGTTCGATGATCTGGCATCCAGCGGCGCGGGCGGCCTGGGCGCGCTGGCGCTGATGGCGCTGGGGTTAGTGGCGGTGATCTTCGTGTCGCGCCGTCTGCGAACCAACTAAGAGAACGCTCGCGCGGTGGTGCTGGGCCGGCGCTCAGCCGGCATGCCCAACAGTGCAGTGACTCGCTCTAAGCCGGTGCATACACAGCTGCTTCTTAAAGCGCGTGAATCGCCGGCCAGCGTGATGATGTGTGGCTAATTGCCGCTGGATGAATGGACTGAAAGAGGCATCGAGGTTCTCATGCGTATCCTGATCGCCGCGCACGGTTACCCGCCGACGCACTCCGCCGGCGCTGAGCGACGTGCTGAACGGACTGCGAAATGGCTGGTTCAAGGCGGGCATCAGGTCACGGTTCTAGCCGTCGAAAGTTTGACCGAACCCGGCTTTCGGATCGATATCCAGCAGCAGGACGGCCTGCCGATTCACCGCTTATACTATCACCTGGATGAAAGTTCAGACCCGTTCCATGACCTCTACCATCATCCGCGCGTTCAGCAAGCCGCTGCTGACCTGCTAGCCAGCGAGCCTCTCGACTTGGTACACATCATCAGCGGCTATTTGGTGGGAGCGCCGGTGATCGCTGCCAGCCGTGCGGCTCAAGTGCCGGTTGTCATCACGCTGACCGAATACTTTTTTCTGTGCGCGCGCCTGAATCTAATCCAGGCCACAGGCGTGCTCTGCACTGGACCCGAATCCGATGCTAAATGTATGCGCTGTTTGATGGAGGATAAGCGACGCTACCGACTAGGCGCTCAAACACTGCCGCTCCTGATGGATGCTTTCTGGATGTTTGGCCGCCATCTACCTTTTGCCACCAACCTGACAGCTAAAGTAGCTGAGCGCCGGGCTGCGCTGCGGAGCGCACTAGACAGCGCTGATGCCGTGATCTGCCCATCTCGCTTTTTAATAGGTAAGTTTGAAGAGTTTGGCTTCGATACTCGCCATTACCATTTCATTCGCCAGGGTTTAAATGTGCCAACCGAAAAGCCAGCTCCAGTTCCACGGCCAGTTGATGGAACCCTGAGGCTAGGGTATGTCGGCCAGATCAAACCTCATAAGGGCGTAGATCTACTAATTGATGCTGTCCTTAGGTTGACACAAACTGGCCGGCGCGTTCAGTTGGATGTATGGGGAGCAGAGAACGAAGCGCCAGATTATGTTGGAGAGCTTAAACGACGCAGCGCGATGCAAGCCGCCATTCGTTGGAATGGCCGTTACACTGGCGCGAAAGTCTGGGAAGTCCTGGCGAGCTTTGACGTGCTGGTCGTCCCGTCGCGGTGGTACGAAAACAGCCCTAATGTTATCCTAGAAGCTCATGTGATGGACGTGCCGGTCATCACGACCGATCTGGGCGGCATGGCAGAGCTGGTGGAGCATGAGAAAAGCGGCCTGTGCTTTCGGCTGAACGACGCCGACGACCTGCGCCGCCAGATCGAACGTCTGCTGGATGAACCCGATTTGCTGGCTCGGTTACGAGCCGGCATCCCGCGCGTCAAAACGATGGATGAGGAAATGCAGGAGATCGCGGCGCTGTATGAGGAAGTGCTCCAAGCTCACCGGGGATCATCTGGCGTCAATCCATAGCGGCAGTTCGACTGAGGATAATAGCCTACTGTGACCACCCTCATCACCGGCGGGGCTGGTTTCATCGGCAGCCGCCTGGCCGCCTATCTGCTGGAACATGGCCAGCCCGCTGTCCTGCTGGATAATCTCGATCCATACTACAGCCCGGCGATCAAACGCGCCAATCTGGCGTCTCTGGGCGACGGCGCGATCTTCATCGAAGGCGACATCCGCGACACGCCGCTGGTCGAGCGCCTGATCCGCGAACACCGGATCACGCGCATCGCTCACCTCGCGGCGCTGGCCGGCGTCCGCAACTCGATCGAGGATGGCACGACGTATGCCGATGTGAACGTGACCGGCAGTGTCAACTTGATGAACCTGGCGCGCCGGCACAGCATTGAAATCTTCATACAGGCTTCAACTTCATCCGTTTACGGCCAGGCGACGCGAATCCCCTTCCGCGAGGAGGACGCGCCCGACTTCCCGCTGGCGCCGTATCCGGCCAGCAAGCGCGCCTGTGAGCTGTTCGCCCACAGCTATCATCACCTATTCGGGCTGAATATCACCGTGCTGCGCTTCTTCAACGTGTACGGCCCGCACGGCCGCCCGGATATGATGCCGCTGAAGGTCATCGAAGCCATCGTCAACGACCAGCCGATCACGGTGTACGACGAGGGCAAGCTAGAACGCGATTGGACTTATATTGACGACATCGTAGCTGGCGTGGCGGCGGCGCTGGAACGCCCGCTCGGCTACGCGATCATCAACCTCGGTCACGGCTCGCCCATCCCGCTGACGCGCTTCATCCAGATCTACGAGTCGCTCATCGGCAAGCGGGCGATCACCCAGCCCGCGCCCGCCCCGGCCAGCGAGCCGCGCATCACCTACTGCGACAACACCCGCGCCCGCGAGCTGTTGGGCTTCAGGCCGCAGGTGCAGGTCGAGGACGGCCTGGCGCGCACCTGGGCGTGGTATCAGCAAACCTACCTGCGCTAAGAACAATCAGTGAAGTATGAAGCACGTACAAACTGGATGTTCAGACTGCCTATACGGACACTTGATAAATTCGTGCCCACAGTCCTAGGTGAAGCAAAGTCCAAAACTGTCGCGCGACACCATCGCGATTTGCGTCCAGGCCATGCCACATCTCGCCAAGAATATAGGTTTGGTTGAATAAACTCGACTCAGCCAGAATACCACTGTGAATGGTATCTAGCAGAAGAGTGCGTAAACTTCCCTTTAACCATTTTTCAATCGGCACATCAAATGTTTTTTTCTTTCGATTGAGAATAAAATTGGGCAGTATTCGTTTAGCAGCTTGTCGCAAAATGAATTTAGATGTCGCCCCTTGGATCTTCAATTCCGCTGGTATAGATGACGCAAACTCTACCAAACGATAATCTAAATATGGGCAACGGGCTTCGATAGAAGCGGCCATACTCATTTTGTCGACCTTCATCAGCAGATCATCTGCCAGCCAGACTTTGAAATCGGTGTACATTTGTCGACCAAGTTGATCGGTTGCTCGGCAGCGTTTATAGAAGTCAGCAAAAGCTCTTTTCGCCGGATTGTCATTCAAGTCAAAGGCAGCGCCATTCAGCTCACGGCGCTCATCATCGGAAAAAATACCAACCCAGGCAATCATTCGTTCGGCTGGGGGCAAAGACCAATTCCAAATAGTACGAGCATGATAACGTGATCTGCCGAGCAGCTGATTGACGATTCGCGCCGAACGCGGCATCCATTGTCGAGACAGGTCTTCAAACAGTATTTGCCCCTTAGCTAAAGCTGCTGGTTGATTGGAATAATAGCTGTAGCCGCCGAACAGCTCATCACTACCCTCTCCGGTCAAAACAACTTTGACAGTTTGTCGAGCCAACCGGGATACTAGGAAGGTTGGTATAGCCGCAGGGTCTGCAACCGGTTCGTCTGAATGCCAAACCAACTTCTCAAGCAGATCGGGCGAACAGTCAGACATAGGGAGTTCGTGATGATTGGTCTGAAAATGCTCTGCTACCGCTCGCGCATAGGGCAGTTCATTGATTTCGGGATTGTCGAATCCTACTGAGTAGGTATTGACTGGCTGGTCTAAGAATTGACTCATGAGTCCCACAACGACGCTGGAATCAATGCCGCCACTAAGAAAAGCGCCTAGAGGCACATCGCTGATCAGACGAGCACGTATCGAATCAGCCAGCAACTGATATACTTGCTCTATCAAGTCATCTGCAGTTTGACGCGCTGCTTGATAC
This sequence comes from uncultured Anaerolineae bacterium, assembly GCA_937922795.1. GTDB lineage: Bacteria > Chloroflexota > Anaerolineae > Aggregatilineales > Phototrophicaceae > CFX2. The sequence goes on along the minus strand of CALAJK010000038.1, from coordinate 8,414 downwards.
GGCACATCCCAGTACTCAACTAACTCCACCTTTCCATCCTGAACAGTCATGTAATGCCCAGCCGGCAACTTGTGAATACCTTCAAACAGAGTCTGTGGCGCAGGCACGTATCCTAGCGTCAGATAAGCATTCAGCGCATGATGATTGAGTTTGCGAGGCACTGCCGAACACTCAAGCAGAGATTTGATCTCTGATCCAAATAGTATCTGCGCTCCAGAATCATGATAGTAAATCGGCTTTTTCCCCACGCGATCCCGTGCAATCAATAACTTCCGGCAGCGATCATCCCAAATAGCAAAAGCGAACATGCCATTGAGCTTCGTCAGGCATTTATCGCCCCATTCCTCGTAGGCATGGATAATCACTTCGGTATCACTGTGGGTTCGGAAGTGATGTTCCCTGATTTCTAGCTCGCGCCGTAATTCAAGGAAGTTATATATTTCACCATTGAAAACAATACACTGATCCCTGGTTTCGTTGAATATCGGTTGTTGACCACTGCTTAGATCGATAATGCTCAACCGACGCATAGCTAATGCAACCCAGTCTGTTACAAAGAAACCATCCTCATCTGGGCCGCGATGCGTGATGATATCGTTCATGCGCCGCAGAAGCTCACGGTCAACCGTTACATCTGCCTTGAGGTTCACAATGCCGCAGATGCCGCACACAATGCTTTCGTCCTTAGATCATGAGGGGATTTGGCTTCTACCCTACACACAATGACCATACAGCAACCTAACTGAAGCGATGACTTTTTCTCGTTTCAGATCAGTCAATGCTGACCGTCTTCACCCCGTCGTTTTCATGCCGGCGGCGATGCCGTTGATCGTGGCCAGCGCCGCCCGCAAGTGCGGCCGGTACTCCGGCGCTTCGGGGTCGAGCCGCCGCAGCCGGCGCAGCAGTTCCACCTGGATGAAGTTCAGCGGGTCCACATACGGATTGCGCCGCTCAATCGAACGCTGCATGACGGGCGCGTTGCTCAGCAGCGCCGGCTGGCCGATCACCTGGCAGACCATGTGCGCGGAGCGCAGGTACTCGGCTTTCATCTGGCTGAAGATCGTCTGGCGCAGCGCGGCGTCGGTCACCAGTTCCGCATACAGCTCGGCGATGCCCATATCGGCTTTCGCCAGATCAAGCTGCACATTCTCCATCAGGGCGTGGAAAAATGACCACTGACGATACATGGTTTGCAGCAGCGCCAGCCCGTCAGGCCGGTCGGCGCAGAAGGTCGCCAGCGCGTACCCAACCCCATACCAACTGGGGATGATCGCCCGGCTCTGCATCCACGAGAACACCCAGGGGATGGCGCGCACCGACTCGAATCCGCCGCCCTGAGTCCGTTTGGCCGGGCGCGAACTGATCGGCAGGTTGGCCAGCTCGTTGATAGGCGTCGCCTGCTGCCAGTAGTCCAGGAAGCCCGGCGTCTCGTAGACGAACGCCCGGTAAGCGCGTTCCCCAGCCCGCGCCAGCGCTTCCATCGCCGCGCGCCATTCCGGCAAGACGGCCTGCTGCGCCGGCGCGCCCAATGCCAGCAGGACAGCGTGCATCACTTGATGCAGGTGGCGGCGGGCGATCTCCGCATTGCTGTAGCGATAGGCGATGACCTCGCCCTGCTCGGTGATCTTGATGCCGCCGCGCAGCGACTCCGGCGGCTGCGACAGGATGGCGCGGTTGGTCGGGCCGCCGCCGCGGCCAATGCTGCCGCCGCGCCCATGGAACAACTGCAGCGATACGCCGTAGCGGGCGCAGACGTCCGCCAGCCGCTGCTGAGCCGTGTACAGCCCCCAGTTGGACGCCAGGTAGCCGCCGTCCTTGCTGCTGTCCGAGTAGCCGATCATGATCTGCTGCCGCAGCCCGCGCCGCGCTCCGCGCGCCTCCAGATGCCGGCGGTAAGCTGGATTTTCGAACAGCGTCGCCATGATGGCCGGGGCGCGCTCCAGGTCATCAATCGTCTCGAACAGCGGCACCAGGTCGAGATCGTCCTGCACGCCAACCTCTTTGGCCAGCAGCAGCAGCGCCAGGATGTCGCTCGGCTGCTGGCTCATGCTGGCGATGAAGGTGTCGATGACGATCTTGCCGTAGCGCCGGTGCGCCTGGGCGATCATGCGCCAGGTCTCGATGATGCGGTTGGTCGCCTCGGAAAACGCCGGCTCGATCGGGAACAGCGGGCGCGGGTTGGCGATCTCCATCGTCAGCAGCGCTTGGCGGTCGGCCTCCGGCAGCGCCAGATAGCTGTCACAGCGGCCGTAGGCGCGGAAGATCTCGTCCAGCGCCGCCGCGTGCAGCCGGGCGTCTTCGCGGATGTCCAGCGGCGCCAGGTGCAGCCCGAACAGCCGCACCTTGTGGATGAGGCGCGCCAGCATCCCGCGGGCCACATGCCGTCCCCGGTTCTGCAGCAAACTCTCCTCCACCAGCAGCAGGTCGGCCAGCAGTTCGCGGTTGGTGGGGTAGCCGTCCGCCGCCAGCCGGTCGTAGACCTGGTTGATGTGCTGGCGATAGATTTCGGTCGGGTAGCGCTCGTCGGGGCCGCCGGCCGCCAGCACCGCTGCCCGCAGCGCCTCCGAGACCAGCGCTTCGTCCGCTGACTGGGTGAAATGGTCGCGCAGCACCTGCAGGTCGGCCAGATAGACTTCTCGCGCCGCCCGGCGCAGGGTGGCCAGGGTCTCCAGCGTGACTTCCGGCGTCACATTGGGGTTGCCGTCCCGGTCGCCGCCGATCCACGAGGCAAAGCGCAGCACGCCTGGCAGGTGCGACCAGTGCTCGTCCGGGTAGTGGCGCTCCAGGCTGGCCTGCAGATCGGCGTAGACGCTGATGGTCACATCCATGATGACGGTGGTGAGGAAGTACAGGCCGAAATCCACTTCATCGGCCACCGATGCCCGTGAAGCGCGGGTGGGGCGCGTCTGCCACAGCTCTTCGATCTCCTCGCAGATGTCAGCTTCCAGCGCGCTCAATTCGCGCGGCAGCAGCACCTGCCGGTCAAGCTCCGCCATGCGCTGGGCGATATGCCGCAGCTTGATCAACACTTCTTTGCGCTTGGCCTCGGACGGATGAGCGGTCAGCACCAGCCGTACCCGCATCTGCTCCAGCAGAGCGCGCATATCGTCTGCCGTCAGCCCAGCGGCGCGCAGCGCGGCGACGGCGGCCTCCACCGACTCGTCGAGCTGGCCGTCGCCCTCGCGCGTGCGCAGCACCCGAATGCGCTGCTGATCTTCGGCGATGTTGATGAGCTGGAAATAGTTGCTGAAGGCTTTCGTCAGCACTTGCAGCGAATCAAGATCGAGTTCGCGGATGGCCTGGGTGAGCGCCGCCGCCGCCTCCGGCTCATTGGCGCGGCGGGCTTTAGCCCAGGCGCGCACCTGCTCGACCAGGTCGAAGGCCTCCTGGCCGTGCTGCTCGCGGATGATGAGCCCTAACAGATTGCCCAACAGGCGAATATCGCTGCTCAGGCGGGTAGTGGTCATCTCCTGGGTAGCGCGAACGATCATCGAGCAGATCTCCTAGTTTGTGTTGGCGGGGGCGATTATGGCATTGGACGTGACCCGATCGCAAGCGATCGAGCGCAGCGGAGGCATCGAAGCTCAGGCGGCAGGTCTCGTCAGGCCGCTGTTTGCAATTTGTAATCATCTAGGCGACAATGACTTCAGTTCCGATGATCGTTTGGGTGAAAGCTGGCTGCCATGTCATCCCGCGAGCGAATCCTCAGCAAGCTGCGCGCCGCCCGCGCCCCTTTCCCTGACGCTCCCCCGCGCCCGCACCATTACCGCCCAGTTGTCAGCTTCGACGAGGTCACGCCGGACGCGCTGCTGGCGCGTTTCACCTTTGAGATGGAGCGCCTGTCCGGGCAGGTCTTTCCGGTCGAGGGCGACGAGGCCGCCCGCCGCCAAGTGCTGGAACTGCTGGCGGCGCACGGCGCGAGTCACATCCTGGCGTGGCATTTCACCCACATCCCGGTGAAGAAGCTGCGCGCCGCTATCGAGGAGGCTGGCATCCAGATCAGCCAGCCTGATGTGCAGGACGAATTCCGGGCGGAGACCATCGAGGCGATCCGCAATGCGCAGGTCGGGCTGACCGGCGCGGACGCCGCCGCCGCCGCTACCGGGACGCTGATCGTCAGCACTGGCCCCGGCCGGGGACGCATCCCGACCATGCTGCCGCCGGTGCATATCGCCGTCATCACGCTCGACCAGATCGTACCCCACCTGGAGGCCTGGCTGACCGCCGAACGCGCCCGCGACTTGGAAACAGTGCGGCGTGCCGCCAATCTGTGCTTCATCTCCGGCCCCAGCCGCACCGGCGACATCGAAATGGAACTGATCCTAGGTGTCCACGGACCCGGCGTGGTGCAGGTAGTCGTCAAACGCTGACCTTGCAAACCTTACAAACCTGTAACCTCGACCAACGTCAGATGAACGTTAGGAGATCGTGAGTATACTATTCGAAGCTGATTATAGTTTCGTTAGAGCCTTCATTAAAGGATTCTTCCTATGGCCTTCACCCTCATCTGTAACGGCACGCTGATCGACGGGACCGGCGCGCGCCCGGTGAAAAACGCCGCCGTTTTGCTGGAAGGCAAGCAGATCCGCACCATCGGCTCAATGGATACGCTGACGCTGCCGAATGTGGCTATCACCGAAGTGGACGCGGGCGGCGGCTACATCCTGCCGGGGATGATTGACGCTCACGTTCACATCATGTTCGAGAGCTTCAACCTGCAGCAGTTGATGACCACGCCTTTTTCGCTGCACTTCTACCAGGCTATCGAGAACATGCGCCGCACCGTTGAGGCCGGCATCACCACCGTCCGCGACGCCGGCGGGGCGGATCTGGGCGTCAAGCAGGCGGTCGAACAGGGGCTGGTGCTGGGGCCGCGCCTGCAGATCAGCATCACGATGCTCACCATCACCGGCGGCCACGGCGACTTCTGGATGCCGTCCGGCGTGGATATGGCGCTGTTCCCCGGCTACCCTGGCCGGCCGGACGGCCGCTGCGACGGCGTGGACGCGGTGCGTAAAAAAGTGCGTGAGGTGCTGCGCGCTGGGGCCGATGTGATCAAGGTGGCGGCCAGCGGCGGCGTGCTCAGCCCGACCGATCACCCGGAGTTCACCCAGTTCGCGCCGGAGGAGCTGCAGGCCATCGTCGAGGAAGCCCGCTTCCGCAAGAACACGCGGGTGATGGCGCATGCCCAGGGGGCGGAGAGCATCAAGAACGCGGTCAAGGCCGGCGTGCATTCCATCGAACACGGCATCTACCTGGACGATGAGGCCATCGAGCTGATGCTCAAGCACGGCGTCTATCTCGTGCCCACGCTGCTGGCGCCGGTGTCGGTGGTCGAGATCGCCGAAGCGGGCGGCAGCCTGCCGCCGAACGCTTTCCGCAAGGCCAAAGAGGTGGTAGATATCCACCGCGAGAGCATCAGCAGGGCTTACAAGGCGGGCGTCAAAATCGCCATGGGCACGGACGCCGGCGTCATGCCGCACGGCACTAACCTGCGCGAGCTGGGGCTGATGTGCAGTCTGGGCATGTCGCCGCTGAAGGCCATCACCGCTGCCACCAAGACCGCCGCCGAATGCCTGGGCATTGCCGACCAGGTGGGCACGATCGAGCCGACCAAGATTGCCGACATCATCATCAGCAGCGCCGACCCGCTGGCCGACATTCATGCGCTGGAGAGACCAGAAAATATCGTCATGGTCATCAAAGAAGGCAAGATCGTCAAGGATACGCGCAAGTCCGCGCCGCGCGCGGCGGCCGCCGGCGGTTGAGCGTCCCCGGCCGATCCCGAACCAATTGAACGCGAATGAGGAGTGACCGCTTGCGCCCGATCACCGTCCAACTGGGCACAATCCCAATACGCGCGCTGGCCGCTGACATTGCTGCCCGCGCTGACGAAGCCGACCGACTTGGCAGGCTGCCGCCAGAGGATGTTCAGGCGCTGCGATCAGCCGGCTATCTGGCGCTGAGCGTGCCGGCAGAATACGGCGGCGGCGGGCTGTCGCTGCAGGACTGCGCCATCGCTCAACTCGAACTGGCGGCGGGCAGCGCCTCGACCGCGCTGGTGGCGGCCATGTCGCTGCAGGTGTTCGGCAACGCTCGCGAGAACCGCCCGTGGCCGGAGGCAGCGTTCGAACGGCTGTGCCGGGCGGCGGCGGCGGGGGCGGTGGTCAACTCGGTCGCCAGCGAGCCAGCCCTGGGCAGCCCCTCGCGCGGGGCGTTCTTCCAGACCCGCGCTGAGCGCGATGGCGATAGCTGGCTCATCACTGGCCATAAGACCTGGACGACCGGCGGCCGGCATCTGACGCACCTGTTGGTCAAGCTGGACGTGGAGGGCGAACCGGGCGTGATCCTGGTCCCGGGCGATGCGCCGGGCATCGAGTGGGTGGACACCTGGAGCGGCTCGCTCAGCCTGCGCGCCAGCGACAGCCACGACGTGTATTTTCACCAGGTGCGCGTGCCCGCCGACCATCTGCTGGAGCGCGGACGGCGCGAAGATCGCGTGCCCAACGCCTGGTTCCCGATGATGGTGGCCGCTACCTATCTAGGGACAGCGCGCGCCGCGCGGGATGCCGTCATCCGCTATGCCCTGGAGCGCGTGCCGACCGCGCTGGGCAAACCGATCGCCGCGCTGCCCCAGATCCAGCGGCAGATCGGCGAGCTGGATGTGGCGCTGCAAGCGGCGGAACTGCTGCTGCTAGACGCTGCCGCCGCCTGGCCGGGCGATGAAACCGGGCGCGCCGTCTACCCGCGCATCGTCGCCGCCAAACATCTGGCGACCGAGACGGCGCTGCGCGTCACCGACGCGGCGCTGCGGATCGCGGGCGGAGCTGGCCTCACCCGTGGGCTGCCGCTGGAGCGCTGCTTCCGCGACGTGCGCGCCGGCCTGATGCACCCGCCCGCCGGCGACACCGCCCTAGAGATCATCGGCCAGAGCGCCATCGACCGATTCAAAGGGGACGGCCGTGGCTGAGATCAGGCGAGAGGCGCTGGCGGCGCAGCTGGGCGCGCTGGAGTGGCGCTGGTGTGTGCGTCCGATGAGGTCGTGGGAGCGCACCGTACCAGTGCGCGCGTCCGTCCCCGCTTGATGGGCATCGGCAGGCTTCAGCCATGGCCTTCGAGACGTACAAACCCGAATTCCTCTACCTGACCACCACCGGCTGGAAGACCGGCCAGTCGCACGAGATCGAGATTTGGTACGTGCCCTACGGGGGGTGCTATTACCTGGTGGCCGAGATGGGCGACCGCGCTCATTGGGTGCGCAATCTGCGGCATACGCCGCGCGTCGCTTTCTACGTCGAAGGCCGCGCTTACCACGGCGTCGGGCGGGCCGTTGACCGCGCCGCTGAGCCGGAACTGGCGGCGGCGGTGGCGGCGCTGATGGACGCCAAATACGGCTGGAGCGATGGTCTGATCGTCGAACTGCGCCCTGACGCGCCCTCAGTGTAGCACGGGTGGGCAGCGCCGGGTAAGACCGGCCTTGAGGCGGTCGTCTAGCCTATACACTGAGAGCACACACGACGAGGAGTACAGCATGGGCGAGATGACCAGCAAGGTGGTGATGGTGACCGGCGCGGGCGGCAATTTGGGGAGCGCGGCGGCGCGGCGTTTCGCGGCGGCCGGGGCAGCTCTCGTCCTAGTCGAGCACGACGCTGCCCGGCTGGCCGAATTGGCCGCCGAACTCGGCGGGCTGGCCGCCGCCGCCGATGTGACCGACCCGGCCAGCGTGGATGCGCTGGTGAAGCAGGTGGAAGCGGAGCTTGGACGGATTGATGCGCTGATCCACACGGTAGGCGGTTTTGCCGCCGGCCAACCGGTACACGAAGCCGGCTTGGAGGTGTGGGACCAGATGATGAACCTGAACGCTCGCTCGGTGTACGTCACCGCTGGGCGGGTGGCGCGGCACATGGTCGAGCGCCAACTTGCGGGGCGCATCGTGGCCATCCTGGCGCGCAGCGCCTTCAAAGGCATGGCCAAAGCTGCCGCCTACTCGGCCAGCAAAGCCGCTGCCCAGCGGGTCATCGAGAGCATGGCGGCTGAGTTAGGTGGGCTGGGCATCACCGTCAACGGCATCGCCCCCAGCACGGTGGACACCCCCGCCAACCGCGCCAGCATGCCCAACGTCGACTTCAGCCGCTGGGTGCAGCCGGCGGAGATCGCCGAGGCGGCGCTGTTCCTGGCCAGCGACGCCGCCCGCGCCATCAACGGTGTCACGCTGGAGGTGTACGCCCGCGCGTAAGGCCGGACGGCGCAGCGCCGTCAAGAGAAGGACACGAGCTAGCCACCGGACATCAAACAAAAGTTCGGAATCGAGACGCGGGGGATGGGATCAGACAGGGCTAATCGCCGTTCGAGGAAATCCCAACCGAGCCGAAACAGGCTCAAATCACGGCGGTCAGTGCGGTCAATCTCGTCGG
>CALAJK010000037.1 GCA_937922795.1 uncultured Anaerolineae bacterium | reverse complement strand
ATAAGCCGGTTCGTTAGCCGTCGGTGCGTGGATCGCCGGTCAGCCGCCGTTTAGGATTGCGCGCCAGGGTCTTGAAGTACTTCATGTGACGAAATCGCGGCGCCGCCCGGCCGGCAGCGTGGCTGAAATTGCGGCTGCCATTCTTTGAGCAGGCAAACCACGCCCGCTCGCCGCGCCGACGGTTGACGCTCAGGCCGCGACTTGCTACACTGAGATTCGAGCACCGCGGTGCTGTGGGGCAGTGGCGCAACCGGCTGACGCGGGAGTCTTAAAAACTTCTGTCCTTAAGTGGACGTGTGGGTTCGAATCCCACCTGCCCCAATCCGCTTGACCGATGAACGGGCGGTCGCGCCTCAAGCTCCGTCTGAGGAAGCGATCTGAACCTCGGCGGCTTTTCGCGCCAGCCTCTGGCGGTGTTGTTCGATCGCTTCGATGGTCGCCCGGATATGCCCGGCCTTCTCTTCTCCTATCGCCTGCGCCAGCCTGCCCAACGTGTCTAACAGGCTCTCGAACACGTAAGGGCCTTCCGCCGGCGCCACGCTCAGCACTGACTCCAGCGTTTCCTCCGCCGCCTTCACTTTGCCCAGCGCCAGCCGCGCCGTCAGCAGGTCGGCATAGGCCCAGTAGTTATCAACGTCGGCCTGCACTTCGCCCTGGGCGAGCTGTTCAACCCGCCGGTAGGTGCGCATCATGCCGTCGAGGTTCTGCTTCTGGGCGTACAGCAGCGCCAGGTTGCTGAAGGCGTAGGACGACTGCGGCGTGATCTCAGCCGCGCGCTCATAGGCGCGGATGGCTTCGTCCACCTGGTTGCGGCGGCGATACAGCCCGCCCAACGACCCCCACCACGACTCGTTATCGTCGTCCACCAGCTTAGGCGACAGCGCCAGCGCCTGTAGGAGCAGGGCTTCGGCGCGGTTGATCGTCTGGTCGCGCTCTATGCCCGGCGGCATCTTCTCGCCGATGCGGCGGTACACGTAGCCTAGCGCGGCCAGCGCTGGGGCGAAATTGGCCTCGATCTCCAGCGCCCGCGCTAGATGATGCTGCGCCTGGTCTAGGTGGCCGGATTGGGTGTACACGTAGCCCAGCCGGTAGTGGATGATCAGGTTGTCCGGATCGAGTTCCAAGGCGCGGCGGTAGGTGTCAATCGCGCCGCTGAAGTCCTGGGAGCGGTACTGACGCTCGCCCAGCGTGACGAACGACATGGCCACGTTGGCGCGCGCCGCCCGCTCGCGCTGCTGCGCCACGCTCTCCTCAAGCTGGCTGCGCACCCGTTCCAGCTCGTCGTGCCCCTGGCGGATGTCGGCGTCGAACTGCGCGCGCGCCACCCGCAGCTCTTTCTCGATGCGCTGGCGCGTCTCCTCCACCTCGTTGCGGGCGTCGGCCAGGCCGCGGAAGCCGACGACGCCGGCCACGACCGCCAGGATGGTGCCCAAGATGCCCATGACCGACACCACCAACCCGACGCCCTCAAAGATGCCCAGGATGTTGATGGCGCGGTCGAATTCGGCCTCGGCGCGCGCGCCCGCCTCGGCCACCTGGGTGGCCATCGCGAACACCTCAGCAGCGTCCAGGGTTGGCGGCGGGGGCGTCGGGGCGGGCGTCTCCTGGGCGCGGACGACGCTGGCGGCCAGCAGGCCGATGCCGATGAGCAGGAAATACAGGCGGCGCATGGGCGTTCCCTTTCTCGCGGTCGGCGTTTAGCCGGCTTCCTGGCGCGCGGGTTTGAAGGCCCGGAAATGAGCGGCCAGGCGATCATAAAGCTGCTGCGGGCCGGCGTTGATGGACACGAATTCGAGCTTGCCTTTGGTGATGATCTGCTGTACATCCGGTTCGTCGGCCTGGCCGGCGTAGAACGCGCGCGCCAGCACGTCGGCGAAGCGTCCGCTGCCCTCGATGACGATCAGTGGAAAAGAATACTTATCGGAGGTTGTGCGGGCGTAGACCTCTTCGCGGGCGATCCTGCCGCCGTTGATCAGGACGCCCAGCGCCGGCTGCTGGCCAGAGCCGGAGAGCGTATCGGTCATCTCGGTGATCATCTCGGACTCGTCGCCGAACTCGTCGCCCGCGGTGAGGATGAAGTGTGAATGGCCGCTGTTGAGCGGCTCACCGTCCTCGTTATCATGGCCGGCGTATTTCACCCGTTCCAGCGGGGCGATGCCGATGAGTGGGAAACGCGCTCGCAGCCGCTGGCGGGCAATCCCCAGCATGACCGGCACGCCCGCCTCGGTGCCGCCGTCAATGATGATCACGTCATGCTCTTGGGCGAAGCGCGCCAAGCCGCGTTCAACGATGCCCTGCGTCAACCGGATGTCTTCCGGCGACATCAGCCCGGCGCCGCCGGTGACGTAGATGGTGGGCCGCGGCGACTCGAAGCCCAGCAGCCGGGCGACCGCTGCCGGATCAAAACGGCGCGACACCTGTACGGCGAAGGCCGCGCGTCCATCCGGAAATGGGATCACAAACCGCTTGTTTCTCCGCATTCGGTGCGCTCCCTAGTGACCTGCCTGACAGCTCATGCACATGCACGCTCCGCTGTCTACAATATAACACAACCTGAATCCCTGGAGGGTGGGCGAAGCCATGAACGCTGAGTTTCACACTGACCTGCTAGCGTGGTATGACCGGCACGCCGCCGATCTACCCTGGCGCGCCACGCGCGACCCATACCGGGTATGGCTGTCTGAAGTCATGCTCCAGCAGACGCAAGTGGAGACGGTCAAACCGTATTATGCTCGCTTTCTGGCGGCCTACCCCACCGTGCAGGCGCTGGCCGCCGCCCGGCTGGATGACGTGCTGAAGCTGTGGGAGGGGTTGGGCTACTACAGCCGAGCGCGCAGCCTGCATCGCGCGGCGCAGGCGATCGTTCAGCAGCATGGCGGCCAATTCCCGGCGGAAGCGGCAGCGCTGGAGAAGCTGCCCGGCGTCGGGCGCTACACGGCGGGCGCGGTCGCCAGCATCGCTTTTGACCAGCCGACGCCGGTGGTGGACGGCAATGTGATCCGCGTCCTGGCGCGGCTGCTGGATCTGCCCGACGACGTGACCCAGGCGGCCGTCCAGGCGCGTTTATGGCAGACGGCGAGCGCCTGGATGCCGCGCGAGCGCCCCGGCGATTACAACCAGGCGCTGATGGAGCTGGGGCGGGTGGTATGCCGGCCGCGCCGCCCCCGGTGCGCCGTCTGTCCGATCCGCCAGCACTGCCTGGCGGCTGCGCGCGGGACGCAGGCGCAGCGCCCGGTGAAAACGCGCCGGCCGATTGCGCCGCATTATGACGTGACTGCCGGCCTGATCTGGGACGACCAGGGGCGATTGCTGATCGCGCAGCGCCCACCAGATGGACTGCTCGGTGGGCTGTGGGAGTTCCCCGGCGGCAAACAGGAACCGGGCGAGACGCTGCCGGCGTGTTTGCGGCGCGAACTGCGCGAGGAGTTAGGCATCGAGGTCGAGGTCGGCGAGCTGTTCGTCCGAGTGCGGCACGCCTTCACCCACTTTCGCATCACGCTGCACGCCTTCGACTGCCGCTACCTGGGCGGGCCACCCCAGGCGCTGGGGGTGCAGGCCTGGGCCTGGGCTGCGCCGAACGAACTGGGACGATACAGCTTCGGCAAGGCCGACCGCGACATCATCCGCGCCCTGCATGACCGGCGCGGTTGGCTGCTCTAGCGCCCGTCAGCCGCCGGTGTCCTGATGAAGCTCCAGCCGCAGGAACAGCACTAGCTCTTGGCCGCTGCCCAGATTGACCAGGACGGTGTGACTGTCTCTGAAGCCCAGCCGCCGGTACAGGCTGATCGCCCGCGGATTGCTGAGTGCCGCCCCGATCTCAAAGACAGTGGCGTGCCGCTGCTGCGCCTCCTGGATCAAGCGCTGGATGAGAGCCGTCCCCAGCCCGCGCCCGCGCTGCGGCTCGCTCACCACCAGGTCGCTGATCTCGGCGCAGGTCGGCCACAGCGCGAACTGGCCGAAACCGACCGGGCTGTCGCCCGCGTCCAATGCCACCAGCCCCAGGCCTCGCCCAGCCTCGGCGTTATGCTGCGCGCGCAGGATTAAACGGTAGACGGCATCAAACGCGCGGCTCGGCCAGCAGGCCGCGTGCAGCGGCTCGGCGTCCGTCAGGCGGACAGACCGCAGGCGAATAGTCGGGTCGGGCGGCAGCAGCGCCAGCGGAGTCATAACGGCCTGGGCTTTAAGATCCTTGCAGGACGGCCAGAAACTCGGCGTCGGTCTGCGCCCGACTCAGCGCCTCGAATCGGGCGCGCAGCCGGCGTTCTTGGCCATCGCTCCGGATGACCAAGTCGAAGTAGCCAGCGCGGGCGGGCAGCGCATCTGCCGGCAGCGCCGTCAGCGCCGTGAATGCCGCCCGCGCGAGGTCGGTCACCGCTGCGTCATCATCGGCGCGGGCGATGGCGGCGGTCAGGTAGAAGTCGGTCGTCATGGCCGCGAAGTAGCGCACGCCGCCAGCGGCATCCAGGCAGTTTTCGCCGTAGGCCTCGACGCGTTCGATCTGGGCGGCGGTCAGGCCGGCGGCATCCAGGGCGGCGCGGGCGCGCGCGGCGGCTTCTGGGGCGTCCTGGCGCGCCCATTGCCAGATACACGCGCCCGTGTCCTCCGGCGGGCTGGCGGTCTCAACCGGAGGCGGAGAGGGAGCCTGCACCCGCGAGATGCCGACCGCGATCAGCGCGATGGCGGCCAGCAGCAGCGCAGCGATCAACCAGCGGTAGCGCATGGATCAAGCCCCTCTCTACCGCGCGGCCCAGCCTAAGCGGCGTCAGGCTTTGACCTTCACTCCGCGCCAGAAGGCGATGTAGCCGGCGATGTGTTTGGAAGCGTCCTTTGGTTGAGGATAATACCACGCCGCGTCCTGGTTGACCTGTCCGTCAACCTCAATCGAGTAGTAGCTGGCCACGCCTTTCCAGGCGCAGGTGGTGTGCGTCGCGCTTGGGCGGAGGTATTCCCGCTTGACGGCTTCCGGCGGGAAGTAGTGGTTGCTCTCGACGATGATCGTCTGCTCGCTTTCGGCTAAGATGACTCCGTTCCAGATGGCTTTCATGATGTTGGTGCTCCTCAGGTCTAGGGGCTGAATAAGATCAGCTTGACGGGTATCCTGATGTGTGGCCGCTCGCAGTCGCCCCTCTACTGTGCTACCCATCCGCATCTGGTTGAAGCGCCTGCTGCGTTCCACAGGTTTAGATCAGGCTGGCGTCAGCCGCCTTACGGACGCTCACCAAATGTTCAGGCAGCAGCGGCGAGCCGGCGACATCACCTCGCCCTTGCCGGGGCGCCGCCCCGCTGCTACAATGCCCGCCACTGCAGAATTGCTGCTCGGCCACAGACAGCAGGAGCCCACCGAGCTTAAACTTCCTGCCGAGGCGAGGACGAACCCATGCGAGTCAGTCATGGCGGCCCCGCCCTGTGTGGAGCCGCCTTTCTGTTTCATCTTCGAGGAAAGGAGGAACAGGCGCTTGGCAATCTCAAAAGAACGCAAAGCTGAGCTGGTCGCCCACTATGCCGACCTGCTCAGCCGCTCTGAGGGCTTCGTGGTCACGGAATACCGTGGTCTAACCGTCGCTCAGATCAGCGACTTCCGCGCCAAGCTGCGCGAGGTGCAAGGGCGCTACGTCGTCACCAAGAACACGCTGTTCAAAATCGCCCTGCGTCAGACGGGCTGGCCCGTGCCCGATGACCTGCTGGTGGGGACGGTGGGCGTCGTCTTCGGCGGCAGCAATTTCCCGTCTGTCGCCAAAGCCGCGCTCAACTACGTCAAAGACGCGCCGGACAACCTGTCCATCAAGGGCGGCGTGTTCGCCGGCATGCTCCTAGACGCCGGCCAGGTCGAAACTGTCTCGTCGCTGCCGTCGCTGGATGAGCTGCGAGCGCAGATCGCTGGCCTGCTGGCGCAGCCTGCCGCCGGCCTGGTCAGCGTCATCAACGCCGCCGCCGCGGCTGTGCCGATGGTGCTGCAGGCGTATGTGTCGAAGCACGAAAGTGAAGCGGCCTAACCGCCGCGCCGTTGGGGTCGGTTGACCCCCTGACTTGAGCCAATCATGTGTGTCGCTCTGGAGAGGAAAGAACATCATGGCTGATCTGAACAAGCTGGTGGATGAACTGAGCGCGCTGACCGTTTTGGAAGCGGCTGAGTTGAAGAAAATGCTGGAAGAGAAGTGGGGCGTGACGGCTGCGGCCGCGGCGCCGATGATGATGCCGGGCGCGATGATCGCCGCGGGCGCTGCCGCCGCGGCTCCGGCTGAGCCGGAAGAAGAGCAGACTGAGTTCAACGTCATTCTGGCAGATGCCGGCCCCAAGAAGATCAACGTCATCAAGGTCGTTCGCACACTCACCAATTTGGGTCTGAAGGAAGCCAAAGACCTGGTCGAGGGCGCGCCGCAGACCGTGCTAGAGGGCGTGAGCAAAGAGGCGGCTGCCGACGCTAAGGCTAAGCTAGAGGCTGAAGGCGCTAAGGTCGAGATCAAGTAGGCCATCCCAACGCGGGCTGTCCTCGCGGGACGACGGTCATCAGGCCGCCGTCCCGTTTTGATTCCCGGCGGGCTGTATTGAGACTTTGTATCTTTTTGTAATATTGCGTTTGTCTCTTTATAATTGCGCCCCTATTGGCCTGCTAGATCGTCATCTGCCAGGCCGCCAGCTGATCGTCAGAAGAGATTAGTGTTGTTGAGGAGTGTGGATTATGTGTTCACCAGAGATTGCCCGAGTCGTCAGTGAGCGCGTCGCCCGCGAAGGCCGCCCGCAGATCAGCCGCCGCGGTTTTCTGCGGTTGGGTGGGCTGACTGCCGCCGGGCTGGCGGCGGCGTCGGCGCTGCCCGCGCGCGTCGCCCGCGCCCAGATGATGGGCGAAGTCGTAGACCTCAGCCACGTGTTTGGCACCAACGTCCCCACTTATGTTCCGACGGATACGGCCAGCCGCGAGACGACCGTCAGCGTCGAAAAAGATGGTTTCTACATTCAGCGCTGGTCATTCGGTGAACATACCAGCACCCATATGGACATTCCGGCGCATTTCATCGCTGGCGGCGAGACGGTGGATAACTATCCGGTAGGCCTGTATGTGAGCCCGGCGGTCGTGATTGACATCAGCGCCAAGGCCGCCGACGAGCCGAACGCCATGCTCACGCTAGACGACATCCAGGCTTGGGAAGCTGCCAACGGCGAGATCCCGGCCGGCGCGCTGGTGTGCATGTACTCCGGCTGGGAGGGCAAGTGGAGCGACATCGCCGCCTTCCGGGGCGACCCCGGCGACGGCTCGCTGAATTTCCCCGGCTTCGGCCCGGATGCAGCCCAGTTCCTGGTCGAGGAGCGCGACATTCACGGCATTGCGGTGGACACGCTCAGCCTTGACCCCGGCAATTCGTCCACGTTTGACGTGCACTATATCATCCTGGGCGCGGGCAAATACGGCATCGAGAACGTCGCCAACCTGGCTCAGCTCAAGGGCAAGCTGGCCACGGTGGTGGTCGGCATCCCGCGCTGGGAGCAGGGCTCCGGCGGGCCGTGCCGCGTGATGGCGCTGGTCGAAGGCTGATGGTAATCCCCATGCGCGCAGGCGGGCGCACGGCGCTGCGCCCCCTGCGGCCTGCTCATGCTGAGGCGTCGTCCGGTTCGAGCGCCATGTTCGGCCGGAAATCGGCAGCGAAGTGCGGCGGGATGCGGATCGGCCGCCCGGTGTGAATGTTGACCCAGACCCACAGCGTGCGCGCCTGCGCCAGCAGCTCGCCATCCTGGACGCGGGTGATGGTGTAGTAGCGGGTGGCGGTGGCGCGCTTGCCGGATACCCAAGTGGCGATGTCCAGTTCGTCGTCTAACAGCGCTGGCGTCCGGTATTCGATACGCGTCTGACGGGCGACGGCAGCGAACCCCTCCGCCTGGCTGCGGGCGAGCGGCCAGCCGTAAGCTCGCGCCACCTGCATCCCGCAGTCGTCAATGTGGTTGAGGTAGGCCGCGTTGTTCATGTGGCCGGCGGTGTCAATATCGCGCCACTCCACGCGCTTGCGCAGCGTGAACACGCCGGGCGGGGGTGGCGGGGGCGGCGGAAAACGCGGGCGCGGCGCGGCGGGCGGCGGCGTGCCGTCCGGCCAGAAGGCGGCGATCAGTTCCGGCGGCACGGTCGCCAGCCGGCCGGTAGCGGCCTCTAGAAAGACCCAGTCGGTCACTGCTCGGGCGACCGGCTCAGCTTCGCCCAGACGGTGAAACTCGTACCGGCGCCGCGACCGCACCCGCCGGAAGTCCTCCACCCAGGTGGTCACCTGTACGATATCCCGGTAGCGCAGCGGGCGCAGGAACTCGATCTCGGTCTCGCGCGCCAGCCACAGGCAGCCCAGCGCCAGGTAGCGCTCCTGCGGATAGCCGGCGTCGGCGGTGGCTTCGAAAGCCGCTTCTTCCATATAGCGCACGTAGTTGGCGTTGTTCAGGTGGCCGTGGGCGTCGCATTCATAGTGGCGCACCTGGAAGGTGGCGGTATAGACGCGCGGCATGATGGCTACTCGGACAGCAGCCAGGCCACCGCCGCCTCGCGCTCCTGGATCGGGAAGAAGCGGGTAACATCGCGGCTGGGGGCCAGCGCTCGGATGAACCCATCGATAAACGACAGCGGCGCCCCGGAGCGATGCAGAATCGCTGTGCGTCCCCGCGCCCGGTGTGGAAGCTGAGCTTCTAGGCGGCGGAAGCGCTGCGCCATCGTCACCAACGACACCTGCCGGTCGCCGCCGGTCACATCTACCAAGTAGCGCAGCGTCTCCGTGTGCGGTGTCTCGCTCAGGATGCGCTCAAGCTGCTGGAAAAATTGGTCAATAGCGACTTTGGACGAGGTTCGAAAAGTGAACTCATGGATGCCGTCCTCGCGGAGGTGATAGAGGCACTCTAGGCCGCTGGACGTTTCAGCCATAACGCTGCACTCCGTATGAAGCTCTAGTGACTGGTGTTAGAACCAGATACTCGTTAAGACCATACTCACTATAACCAACTCAATTGCTAACTGGCAAGCGCCAAACCAAGAGGAAAAAGTAAAAGCGCCTAACCCCACCTTCGCCGAAGGCCTGGCGATGGGCGCGGCGTTCGCGCTGCCGCAGCGCATCCTGTGCGAACAACTGGATGACTTCGTGCTGGTGGAAGATGAGGCGATTCGCCAGGCGATGGTCTGGATGATCGAACATGTCCATACGCTGGCCGAAGGGGCGGGCGCGGCGCCGCTGGCAGCGGCCTACCAGTTTTGCGCCAGCCTAAGCGGAGTTAAAACGATCGTCATCTGTTCGAGCAGCAGCCCACTCGCTCGCTGGAGCATCTGCGCCAGGCGCTGGACGCCGCCCAACGGCCTCAATGAAGCTGGCGGATGATGGACAGGACCTTGCCCTCGATGCGGCAGTAAGCCGGGTTGACGTAGATCGGCTCCATCAGCGGATGGGCCGGCTGCAGACGGACACGGTCACCTTCGCGGTAGAAATACTTGAGCGTCGTCTCGCTGCGGTCTTCCAGCCACACCGCTACCATGTCGCCGTTGTTGGCCGTTTGCTGCCGTCGCAGGATGACGATATCGCCCTCGCGCACCATCGCATCGATCATAGAGTCGCCGCACACGCGCAGCGCATACGCCTCGGATGGGTCGGCCCCGGCCAGCATGGTCGTGGTCACATCAATCAGGTCGTTCTCGTCGTAATAGTAGTCCTCAGGCACGGGCACTGGCTCACTGGCGTAAATCTGCCCGATCAGATACACCCGCGGGCCATGGCTCACCTGCACCGCCGCCCGCGATTTCTTCTCGCCCTGCAGCGGCTTCACCAGGCGCAGGCCGCGGGCGACATGCGATGATCGCGATAGGTAGCCGGCCTGCACCAGCTTGTTCAGATTGTAGTTGACGACCGAGGTGGAGTTGATGCCGGTGGCCTCGCCGATCTGGCGGATGGTGGGCGGGAAACCATGCTCGGCCAGATGTTTCTCCATGTAACGCAGGATGCTGCGCTGACGCTCTGAGAGTGTGCTCAAATCTTTCATGGGGACAACCTTCGTCGACAACCGAATGATTGTTCTATAGTATAAGCGAACACTCGTTCGGTGTCAAACAAAATCTTAACGCCGAGTCACGGCGCTGGTTGGAGCGTCTGCGCGGCCAGCATGGCCTGCGCCTCCGCCAGCGTCAGCGCGCAGCCGATCAGGGAGCGAGGCTGGCGCAGCCGCGTCCATTCAGCGGCGAGCTGCGCCATCAGGTTGTCGCCCACGATGACGCAGGGGGCGGGGATCGTCTCCACCAGCTTGAGCACGTGGCGTCCCCAGCGCAGGCTGTCGGCGGCCAGCACGCCGTCAGGAAAACCCGTCCGCGCTACGATGTGGATGATCACGCCCACATCCCCGCCTTCGGAGAGTTGGGCGGCGGTGTGCAGCGCCAGTTCCAGCTCGTCCCACGTCCAGCCGGGGGCAATTTGGCAGACCAGGGTGGTTTGTTCAGGCGAGTCCCAGAAGAGATCGACAGCCACGGCACGGCCTCCAGGGTAATTTTGTAAGGAAACGTAATGCAACTGGCTGATTGTGAAATAAACAACAGATGAGAGTTTCATGAGTGGACGTTCACAGCGAAACGTCTGGCTCGCTCAAGACGGTGCTGAGGCCTGATACAACCTAGCCGAGACAGGGTGATCCCCGGCATGCTCGCCCACCGCCGGATCGGCCTCAGGTTGCTGACGCCGTTCAATCCTAGGTAAGCGATTCCCGCCAGCAGCAGCGACAGCAGGCCAGCGATCGCCAGGCAGCCCAACCGCGCCCTGACCTGACCGCGCGCGTTTTTTGTGAGCGGCAGCTCGCCGTCACGATCGCTTAGCAACTTTTGTGACCTCTTAAAACCCCTGCAATTGACATTCGTGCCCAGCCGCCCTATACTGATCGCGCTGGTTACCAATCCGAGAACTGCGCGTCCCTATGATCAACGAGAAATCTACCCAGACGCTTGAACTGCCCAAGATATTGGAGCAGTTGGCCGCTCACTGCACTTTCTCCGCTGGCGCGCAGCTCGCGCGGGAACTGACCCCTACCATCAGTTTGGAAGAGGCGATCACCTGGCAGCGCGAGACGGCCGAGGCGCGGCGGCTGTTCGAGAACCAGGTGAACGTCGGCCTGGGCGGCGTACGCGACGTGCGTGATGCGGCCGTGCAGGCCACCCGCGGCATCCTGGTCGAGCCGCAAACCCTGCTGGACATCCGTTATACGCTGCGGCGGGCGACCAGCCTGCGGCGTACGCTGGGGCGCATGAAGGGCACGTACCCGCTGCTGGCCGATCTGGTGAACGAAGCCGAAGAATGTTTCGACCTGCAGGAGGCTATCGGGCGCATCGTCAACGACAAAGGCGAAATCCTGGATACGGCTAGCCCGCAGTTGGCCATCATCCGCCGCGACCTGAAGCTGGCGTATGACCGGCTGCAAACGCGCCTAACGCGCATCATCACGTCGGGCGCCAACGCGCCGTTCCTGCAAGAGCCGATCATCACCACCCGCAGCGGGCGCTATGTTATCCCGCTCAAAGCTGAATTCAAGGGGCGGATACCGGGCATCATTCATGACTCGTCATCCAGCGGCGCCACGCTGTTTATCGAGCCGCTGGCGACCGTCGAGCTGAACAACGCCTACCGCGAGCTGCAGCTCAGCGAAGAGAAGGAAATCCGCCGCATCTTGCAGGCCATCACCGACGAGATCGGCGCTCAGTCCGAGCGCATCGTGCGCACCGTCGAGGTGCTGGCGTATCTGGATTTGGTGTTGGCCAAAGCCCGCTACGCCGAGGCGCTGCGGGCGGTCGAGCCGGTGCTGCTGCCGTTTCGTTCCCGCCCGACCAATCCTAACCATCCGGGCAGCACGATCTACCTCCGCAGCGCCCGCCACCCGCTGCTGACCGGCAATGTCGTGCCGATTGACATCGAACTCGACGAGTCCACCTGGGTGCTGGTGGTGACCGGGCCGAACACTGGCGGCAAGACGGTATCGCTCAAGACAGTCGGCCTGCTGTGCCTGATGGCTCAATGCGGCCTGCAAGTGCCGGCAGAAGAGGCCAAACTGAGCGTATTCGACGGCATCTTCGCCGACATCGGCGACGAACAGAGCATCGAGCAGTCGCTCAGCACCTTTTCGTCGCATATGACCAACACCATCGCCATCCTGCGCGAGTGCGACGAGCGGTCGTTGGTGCTGCTCGACGAACTCGGCGCAGGCACCGATCCCGCGGAAGGGTCGGCGCTGGCGCGGGCTATCCTGAAACATCTGGTGGCCCGCCGGGTGACCACGCTGGTCACCACCCATCACCCGGAGCTGAAGGTATTCAGCGTCGAGACGCCCGGCGTGCGCAACGCCAGCGTCGAGTTCGACCTGGCGACGCTGCGCCCCACCTATCGCCTGATCATCGGCCTGCCGGGGCGCTCGAATGCGCTAGCCATCGCCAGCCGGCTGGGTCTGGACCCGGCCATCATCGAGGATGCGCGCACGCTGGTGGCGACCGAAGATCTGGTGGCCGATGACCTGCTGGACGAAATCCAGCGCACGCGCGAAGAGATCCGCCGCAACCACACGATGGTGGCGCTGCTGCGCGAAGAGCTAGAAGAACAGCGCGCTGAGCTTCAAGCCCGGCTGGACAAGATCGAAGACGAACGCCGCGACATCGTCGCTTCAGCCCGTCGCCAGGCCGATGAGGAGATCAAATCGTTCCAGCGCGAGATCAAGCGTCTGCGCGCCGAACTGCGCGCCGCGTCGCTGCCGCTGGAAGCGCTGCGGGCGGTGCAGGAGCAGGCGAGCGCGCTGGCCGCCAGCGCCGAAGAACCAGTGGCCAACGAGGGCGAGCGCGTGGCAGAGGGCTGGTCGCCTCGGCTGGGCGACACTGTGTGGTTGGCCAAGCTCAACGCTGAAGGGACGATCACCGAGCTAGAGAAGGACGAAGCGGTGGTGCAGGTGGGGACGTTGAAAGTCCGCGCCGCCCTCAGCGACCTGGCGCAGCGCCCGCCCAGCCAGAAACGCCAGAAGAAGCGCGGCCATGTTCGCGAATACGAAAAGTCGCCCGACCCGATCGTCCCGCGCGGCCAGTCGCCAGGGCTGGAGCTCGACCTGCGCGGCGAACGGGTAGACGAAGCGCTGCGCCGGCTGGAGACCTACATCGACGCGGCCTATATGTCCGGGCTGCCGTTCGCCCGCATCGTCCACGGCAAAGGCACAGGCGCGCTCAAGAAGGCCGTCCGCGAGCGCGTCGAACATCATCCGCTGGTGTCCAAAGTGACCGAGGCGCTGCCCCAGGAGGGCGGCGGCGGCGTGACCATCATTCATATGGTGCCGCTGACCTGAGCGCAGACTGACGAATCAAACAGGTTTGACCATCGGCCAAACCTGTACGTTATCCCTCAATACAGCAGCGTAACTGATCGGCCAGCGATCATCAAATGCAGTAGCACATGCTGTAGTACCACATGCAGCCTGGCTGAAGCTCACAGATTTGTTTCGGCGTCAGGGTGGGCTGGGGAGGCGGGGCGGGCGGCGGCGCCTCGCGGAACAGCGTGACCGGGCCGCTGCCGCACGCCACCTGACCATCCACCAGGGCGATGACCTCCCATGAGAAGCTGAAGCCCGCGCCGGCGCTGGCGACATCGCCGCTCAGGCTGGTGTTGGAGGCGTCGGTGCTGAAGCTGGCCACGCGCTCGCCGCGCTCGTTATACACGTTCACCTGATAGCTGGTTGCGCCCGGGGCCGGGTCCCAGTAGAAGGTGGCAATGCCGTAGGGCAGGCCTTCCAGCGGCGACGTGGGGCGGAAGTTGGTGCAGTCGGCGCGCACGGCCGCCGGGCCGCTGAAGCCGCCCGCCGGGCCGCCTGAACCGGCGCGCTGGCCGAGCAGCTGCCGCAGAATCGCCTCAATGTCCTCAGGCGACGGCACGATGATCGGGTAGTGGAGCAGTTCCGGCGGCAGCAGTTCCAGCGGCTCCAGCCATTCGCGATCCTGGTCGTCGATCGGCTCCGGCGGCCCCCACGGGCCAACGACCGTCCGGCCGTCTTCGCTCAGTGGGGCGGTGATCTTGAAGCCAGCCGGGACCAGCACGCCGCCGACGCGAGCCTGGCCGCTGATCACCACGATCTGTAGACGGTTGCCGGGCAGTATCCACAGCACGATCGTCGAACCGATGGTGATGTCGGCGCCGTTGGCGGTGATATTCACCTGCACATTCTGCGGCCCCTGCACCACCAGCAGCGATGGCGGCGACTCCTGGCACAGCGGATCGCCGATGGGCGCAGAACGGAAATAGAAAGCCTGCATGGGGGTGCGCGTCTCGCGGGTGATGACCGGCAGTTCATCCAGATCCGCCGCCGCCGTCACCAGGCCGCGGTTGATCCAGGCCGGGCCGGCGCGGAACAGCACGCGCAGCCACTGGGAGTCTGCGCTCAAGCCGTCGGCGGCCAGCTCTGTGCCGGCGGGGACGCTGCCGACCACGTTAGCGCGGATGTCGGCGCGGCTGCGCAGATTAGCGCCGACGGTGGTCGTCACCATCACTGGCTCAACCGACAGCAGTGCCTCCTGCAGCGGGACGGCGTTTTCCACCGCCACATCGCCCATCAGGATGAACGTCACCGCTTGGCCGGGCAGCGTGTTGGGCAGGTTCGCCTGCACGTTCAGTAGGGCGATGCCCCATCGCTCCAGCGCTGTGTCCAGCGGCGCAGTCTCGATCGTCTCCAGCTTGACCAGCGGCGAACGATCGGCCGGTTGACTGAAGAAGGACTCGTCGACGGTCTCGGCAAAAGTCGCGTCCACCCGGTTGAAGCCATAGCAGGCGCTGTTCCGTTCAAGCTGATCACAGTTCTGGCCAAGGTCGCTCAAGGCCCGTCTCACCAGCGCTGGACAAGCGCCTGCATCAGTTTGCGCCAGCCCCAGTCCAGGCGCGATAGTTAGCGCACCGCTTGCCGCTATCAGCGCCACGATGAATTGCACCAGACGCATGTTCATTCGCCGCAACCTTTTCGCTCACAACAACACCAGTGTATGCTCAAGAAAATTCTAGTACAGAAAACCATATGGCGCGAGCGCCTGTAGACACCCAACACTTACGAATGCCCCAGCCCGAACCTATGGCTAACTTGTGGCCGTGCGCTCGCGACCCTATGTGCCTGCCCGCATCCTGTGGTAAAACATGTGGGCAGGCGCAGGCCGCCAGGAGCAGACATGATGGTCACCTGTCGTGAATTGGTAGACGAACTCTCCCGCATCGCTGTGACGTTCATATCATGGGTGTATGCGGGCGGGATGGCGCTGTACCTGGCGCTGCGGCTGACGGTGGGCGACCGGATAGGCGGGCTACTAGCGGCGGCCAATGCGGTTGCGCCGTATCTGTTCCTGCCGCTGGCGCTGCTCGTGCCGCTGGGCCTCATCACGCGGGCTAAGTGGGGACTGCTGGCGACGCTGCCGCTAGTGGTGGTAGCCGCAGCCTGGTTGGGCCCCCGCTATTTCGATAAAGCCGAGGTCGTCCCCTCTGGCCCGGTGCTGCGGCTGATCACCTTTAACGTGTACTTCCGCAATCAGGACGTGGCCGGCGTTGAAAGCTGGCTGAACGCGCAGGATGCCGACCTGGTACTGCTGCAAGAGATCCCTCAAGCCAGCATCCTGCCGCTGCTGTACCGTCAGAGCGAACGCTACCCGCACCAGCATGCGCGCTTCAGTTTGGGACGGCTCGCGGGCAACGCCGTGCTGTCGCGCTACCCGATCCTAGCGTGGGAGAGCTTGAACGATCCAGCGGAGCGGTCGGCGTACCTGATGGATCGCTATCTGGTCGAGATCCGCGGGCGGACGATCGCCGTGTACAACCTCGATATGCCAGTGCCGGTGGACTGGTCGCGGACGGGCGGCAGCGCTGGCATCTCGGCGGTGTTTGCGCTCATGTCTTCGTATGATGATCGCGTACGCAATGCGCGCATTGACCGGTTTCTGGAACGCTTGGCGGCTGAGACCGAGCCGGTCATCGCCGCCGGCGATTTCAACTTGAGCGACTACGCCCTGAAGTATGATGACATTTTCGCCCGCCTGCATGACGCCTACCGGACGGTCGGCTCTGGGGCTGGTGCGACCTGGCCGGCAAACGCGCGCGAGAACACACTGCTTGACCGGCTGCCGCCGCTGCTGCGCATGGATTACGTCTGGCACAGCGACCATTTTCGTGCGGTCGAAGCCGCTGTCGGCCCAGAGCTCGCCTCCGATCACGGACCGGTGCTGGCGACGCTGGAGATAGTGGGCGAACCCTCATCATGATGTACAGCGGCGGTTGGACTGTAGAGCGGAGACTTGCCCTTTGAACGCTGGATGGCGTCGGTGGTTGGAGCTTGTAGGGCTCGTCAGCGCGGTGCTGCTGACGGATCAGCTCAGCAAGCAGATGGTGGTCAGCACGCTGCGGCTGGGCGAATCGCGCCAGCCGATCCCGGCGCTCAGCCCGTTCTTCCAGATCACGCGCAGCCACAATACTGGCTCAGCGTTCGGCTTTCTGCCGCAGGCCGGCGATGTGTTCCTGGTGGTCGCCGTGGTCGTAGTGGTCGCGCTGATCGTCTTTTACCCGCGCATCCCGGCCAACGCCTGGGCCACCCGCCTGGCGACCGGCCTGATCTGCGGCGGCGCCCTGGGCAACGCGCTCGACCGGCTGGAATACGGCTATGTGGTGGATTTCATCCATTATCAAATACCGGGCGTGATCTCCAACGTCTCCAACGTGGCCGACCACGCCCTGGTGCTTGGCGTGTTGATCCTGTTCGCCGCCAGTTGGCGGAGCGAGCGCCAACCGGAACCGACGCCGGACGGCGCGCCGGCTAACCCTCGCAATCCGACGGACAGCTAGCCGAATCCTCGCCGGCCTCGCAGATGAAGTTGCCGCAGACCGCGCCCAGGTTCAAATCGTCGCCGGAGTCCAAATCTCCGCCGCCGCAGTCAAACGGGCAGATGGCCTCCTCGCTGGGGTCGCACACGCCGTCGCCGCAGGTGAAAATTGCCGCGGCGTCGCCCGCATCATCCAGCATGTCGCCGGCATCGCTGCAGTCCAACAGGCAGATGGCCTCCTCGCCGGGGTCGCACATGCCGTCGCCGCAAATGCTCCCTGGCGTGTAGAAGTTCGGATCGTCGCAGTACGCGGCGTAAGCGGGGTCGGCGCAGTAATCTTCGATCGACTCGTAGTCGCTGAACCCCTGGATGTCCAGCGGTTCGTCGAATAGATCGCCGGAGTCGCTGGCCAGTGCTTCCCGCTCCTCTGAATTGCCCGACGATACGCTCACAGGTATTATAGGGATGGAAGTTGGATTGAGGCAAAAGCCTCAGGAGTGCATGCGCATGGTCAAGAATATGGTCGCGGCGCTGAGTCTGGCGCTGCTTTTGACGGCTTGCCAGATTGTGCCGGGGACGGGCGACACCGCCAAAGACCCCGCCGCCGCGCAGCAGTTTCTGCCGAACATCGCCGGCTACGTCGCCACCGAAGCCAACAGCATCACCGATGCGCTGGGCAAAGCCGGCGTGAGCGCCAGCATGATCACCGGCAATGTGGCGCTGGCGGGGGTCATCGCCAAGCTGGACGACATGATGCGCTGTTACCAGGGCGTAGGGGCGATCGCCGCCCGCGTCTATCTCGAACCGAATATCAACCTGAACAGCGTGCCGAAGGTCGGCGCGGTGGCCGTCATCAACACCACCCGTGTGCAGCGCAACCTGTTGAACTGCGTATTGAATACCGGCGCGTCCGCCCAGAGCCTGGGACAGATCGAGCCGTGCGGCGGTTCGGGCAGTTTCACCGTCAACGGCGAAAACTTGCAGTACCTCTACGGCGCGACCGATCCGGCGTTGTGCAGCGCCATTCAGGCCAGTTTCCCGCGCCAGTAGGGGGCTGTGCCTTCAGCGCCGGAACAGGCTGCGGGCGAAGAACCACAGATTGGCCGGGCGCTCGGCCAGCCGGCGCATGAAGTACGGATACCAGGCCGTCCCGAAGGGCACATATACCCGCATCCGGTGACCGGCGCGCGCCAGCTCCTCCTGCCGTGCCGAACGGATGCCGTACAGCATCTGGTACTCATAGCGATCGCGCGGGATGTTGCGGTCGCGGATATGCCGTTCCGTGGCGGCGATC
Organism: uncultured Anaerolineae bacterium; assembly: GCA_937922795.1. Lineage (GTDB taxonomy): Bacteria > Chloroflexota > Anaerolineae > Aggregatilineales > Phototrophicaceae > CFX2. The sequence goes on along the minus strand of CALAJK010000037.1, from coordinate 55,827 downwards.
ATCCGCTCGTCGTGGGTGGCGATGCACAGATACGCGGGCGGCGGCGCGTCCAGGAAGATCGCCGCCAGCCGGATGAAGTTGGCGTCCACCTCGGCCTTGTCCGGGAAGGCGATCTCTGGCGGCTCTAGATATGCCCCTTTGCACAGGCGGATATGCGCGCCTTCCGCAGCCAGCGCTTCCATGTCGGCGGCGCTGCGACGCAGATATGCCTGGATGACCGTGCCCACGTTGGCGAACCCGTCGGCGTCCCGCACAGTCCGGTATAGGCGGAGCGTGGCCTCGGTGTGGGCGCTGCTTTCCATGTCAATGGTGACCGGTATGCCGCGCGCCTGGGCGTCGGCCAGGATCTGGCGCAGGTTGGCCAGGCACAGCGCTTCGCTGATGTCCAACCCCAAATGGGTGAGCTTGAGCGAGATGCTGGCATCCAGCCCGTCCAGGCTGATACGGGCCAAGACGGCTCGGTACGCATCCACCACAGCGGCGGCGTCGTCGGCGCGGGTCACGCTCTCGCCCAGGCAGTCCAGCGTCACCGCCAGCCCGCGGGCGTTCAGCGCGCGGGCGACAGCGGCGGCTTCGTCGAGCGTCTCGCCGGCTACGAAACGCCGGGCGACGCGCCGGGCCAACCCCCAACCGACCACCAGGCGCTGCGCCCATCGCGCCGCCGAGAGGTACAGCAACAGCCGTCTGAGCATAGCCTCTATCCTATGGTGAAGGCGCTAACCCGCGCACATCTGCTGCGACTATCCCTATTTTACCGCCAGTTTACTGCTGGGCTGGCGCAAACTTCTCGGCGCGGAAAATAAAGACGAGCGTCATGGGCGACACAGCAGCACAGCCCCAGTCGACTCATCTCGAAAATCTTTCGTGCGGCGCTGAGCGAGCGCTCTGGTCGGCAGCGCTGCGCTTCGCAGGAGGCATTTCCTGATCACGAACTCAGGTTACAATAGCAGCATCGTTGAACGCTCCAGGTTGTTCGTGATGACTGCTCGCCAACTGCCTCTGTATTGGAATGGACGCTCTCCACAAATGCAGGATGTGGACCGCATTCTCCTGGGCGACTGCCGCCGCGTGCTGCCGGAACTGCCCGCAAACTCGGTTGATCTGATCGTCACCTCGCCCCCGTATGCCGACAGCCGCAAAAAAACGTATGGGGGCATTCACCCAGATGAGTATGTCGCGTGGTTTCTGCCGATCAGCGCTGAGCTTCTGCGCGTGTTGAAGCCGACAGGCACGTTCATCCTCAACATTAAAGAAAAAGTCGTGGACGGTGAACGCCACCCGTATGTGATCGAGATGATCCTGGAGATGCGCCGGCAGGGTTGGCTGTGGACGGAAGAATTCATCTGGCACAAGAAAAACTGTTATCCGGGCAAGTGGCCGAATCGTTTCCGCGATGCCTGGGAGCGCTGCTTGCAGTTCAACAAACAGAAGCGCTTTCACATGTATCAGGATGCGGTCATGGTTCCGATGGGAGATTGGGCGAAGACCCGGCTGCGCAAGCTCAGCGAGACCGACAAACGACGCGACGAATCGCGGGTGCGCAGCGGTTTCGGCAAGAATGTGTCTAACTGGGTAGGCCGGTCGTTGGTGTATCCCACCAATGTGCTGCACTTGGCGACCGAGACCAGCAATCGCCAGCACAGCGCCACCTTTCCGCTGGAACTGCCGTCTTGGTTCATCAAACTGTTCACTCAAGAGGGCGATCTGGTGCTGGACCCTTTCATCGGTTCAGGCACGACCGCCGTCGCGGCGCGCCGCCTGGGGCGACATTACTTGGGCATCGAGGTGCAGCCAGAGTACGTTGAACAGGCCAACAAAGCCTTGAGCGCTGAGGGATGAACATGCCGAACCTGGATATTGACCAGGTGACTGAATATGTGAACCAGAATATTGACACCTTTCATCATAGTCGCCTGGCATCGCTCCAGCGGCTTAAATTGAAAGCCATCCTTGAACGTAAAAATCCCTACTTATTCAAAGCTAAAGCTATCAGCTCGGCAGCGGAGTTGGTCAACCTTTTGCTGGACGCTTATCTGCCATCTTCAGAGGAAGGGTTATTTGGGCAGTTCCTGGAGGCACTGGCCATTTTTGTCAACCAGCTTGCTTACAATGGACAGAAATCGTCCGCGCCGGGTATTGACCTGGAATTCAATCGCGACTCGACGCGCTTCATCGTCGCCATCAAATCTGGCCCGAACTGGGGTAATAGCAGTCAGCACCGAGCGCAGCGCGAAAATTTTCGTGCAGCAATCCGTGTACTGCGCCAGTCTCGGCACATCAGCCACGTGCAGGCCGTTTTAGGAACTTGTTACGGCAAAGCGAAGGATACAGATAAAGGCGATTACATTCGCCTATGTGGCCAGAGTTTCTGGTCTTTTGTGTCTGGAAATCCCAACCTATACATTGACATCATTGAGCCTTTGGGCCATAAAGCGCGCCAGCGCAATGAAGCCTTCAAGATTGAGCGTGACGCTGTATTCAACCGGCTCGTCCGGGAATTCACGATCGACTTCTGTGATGCCACAGGCCAGATTGATTGGCCGGCGCTAGTTCGATTCAACAGCGGCAATCTGTGACCCGCTCACCGGCGCCGGTGAGCGGCAGCGCTCATCGGTGGCGTGGGCAGCCACACGGTGAAGGTCGTCCCCTGATTGACGCCGGCGCTGGCCGCGGTGACGCGCCCGCCGTGCGCCGAGACGATCTCATGCACGATGGCCAGCCCCAGGCCAGTGCCCCGGCGCGGGCCGCGCGCCTTGTCCACCTGGTAGAAGCGCTCAAAGATGCGCGGCAATTCTTCCGGCGGGATGCCGATGCCGGTATCGCGCACTTCCAGTTCCACGCCCCCGCCGCGCAGGCGGGTGGTCACCCAGATCTGGCCGCCCGCCGGCGTATAGTTGATGGCGTTGCTGACCAGGTTGGTGACGACCTGCGCCAGCCGATCGCCGTCGCCGGCGATACGAGGTTGTGGGGGCGTCTCGATGTGCAGGGCGACCCCCTTTTTCTGCGCGACCACACTCAGCCGCTCGACGACCGCTCCGGCCAGCGCGCCCAGATCAACGGGCGCGAGATGCATGGACATCCGCCCAGCCTGCAAACGCGCCAGATCGGTCAGTTCGATCACCATCCGGTTGAGCCGGCCAGCTTCTTCGTGGATGACTGCCGCCGCCCGCGCTGGGTCTTTGGCCGTCCCATCTATAATGGCCTGCGAGAAGCCCTGAATGGAAGTGAGCGGCGTCTTCAGATCGTGCGAGATGTTCGCCACAAAATCCTGCTGCGCCTGTTGGGCGGCCTGCACCTGGGCACTCATCCGGTTGAAGGCCGCCGCCGCCCGGACTTCCGGCGGCCCGCTAGGCTGGATGCGCTGGTTGTACTGGCCTTCGGCCACGGCTTCCGCCGCCCGGCTCAATTCCTTCAGCGGTCGCGCAATGGTGCGGCTGATCCAGGCGGCCAGGAGGGCCGCCGCTGCCAATCCTAACAGCGCCGCTTGGCAGAACGGAAGCGCCAGTTCGGCACGGAAGCGGGCGATCGCCTCGCGCAGGGTGGGATGCGCAGCGCGGTCGGCCAGCACCAGCGCGGCGCGTTCAGCGCCCTGGCGCACTGTGACCAGGCCGGCGAACAGCCAGGGCGTCCCGTCGGGGTCGGCAAAACTGCCGAAGACCGATTCAGTCCGCGCCGGCAGCGCCCGCTGGAGATAGCGAGGCAGCGTATACGCCTGTTCATCAACCGGGAAGTCCGCGCCGGTTTCGAAAACGCCGGCGCTGTCGTACCACACTTTCCGGCGCGCAAAGTCCAGGACGAGCACGCGCACTTCCTGTTCGGCGGCGAAAGCCGACAGCCGGTCGGCGAACTGCCCCGGCACGAAGCGCTGCAGCCGGTTCGTTTGTGCGCTCAAACCCTCAAACAGTTCACGCCCGATCGTCGCCAGGCGGTCATAGGTGGGGGCCGGCGCGAGCGGCTGCGCCGTCAAGAACAGCAGCAGCGCCAGCGCGATGACGACCAGGGCGGCCGTCAGCAGCAGCCCATACGATAGAAACAGCCGGGCACGCAGTGACAGAGACACACTTCATTCCAGTTTGTAGCCCACACCCCAGACCGTCTCAATGGTCGGCTGCATCCCGGCGAGTTTGTGGCGCAGGTGGGCGATGTGCACATCCACCGTGCGAGTCTCGCCGGCGAAGTCATATCCCCAGACGACATCGAGCAGCTTTTCGCGGCTGAACACAGTGCCGCGGTTTTCGACCAGCGTCAGCAGCAGATCGAATTCTTTCAGACGCAGATCGACCGGGCGGCCATCCACTGTCGCCAGGCGCTTATCCGGGTCTATGCGCAGGTTGCCGATGACGATGGCGCGCCCAGCCTCGTCAGCGCGATCCGATGGGCGGCGCTCCAGCCGGCGTAGGATGGCCCGGACGCGAGCGACCAGTTCGCGCGGGTTGAACGGTTTGGTCAGATAGTCGTCTGCCCCCAATTCCAGACCGACGATCTTATCCACGTCATCGGTGCGGGCGGTCAGCATAATGATCGGCACATCGGAGCGGGCGCGCACCCGGCGGCAGACCTCCCACCCGTCCAGTTCGGGCAGCATCAGGTCGAGCACGACCAAAGCCGGCGGGTCTTCCAGGATACGCCGCAGGGCGGTCGCCCCGTCGGCGGCGCTGACGACGCGGTAGCCGTCCTGCTCCAAGTACATTCGCGCCAGGTCGATGATGTGCTGCTCGTCGTCCACCAACAGGATAGTATCGGCCATTCATGCCTCCGGCTGCGCGGGCGGGGGGACAGGGCGATCATCAGGCGGCGCGATCACGCTGGCCAGCACTTTGTCCACGCGGCGCGCGTCCATATCCACGACTTCGAAGACCAGATTGCGCCAGACGACCCGATCGCCCGTGTTCGGGATGCGCCCTAGCTCCGCCATGATGAACCCGCCGAGCGTCTGGTACAGTCCTTCTTCTTCACCGGGCAGCTCCGCCAGTTCGAACAGATCACGCAGATCATCTACCGGCAGCAGCCCATCCAGCAGCCATGAGCCGTCGGGGCGCTGCACTGCCTGGTGCGTCTCGATGTCGCCGACGATCTCCTCTAGCAGATCGTAGATGGTCACCAGGCCGGCTACGCCGCCGTGCTCGTCAATGACCAAGGCGATGTGCTTGCCGGTCTGCCGGAATAAGTCCAGAGCGCGGGCTGCGGTCGTGCTCTCCGGGATGTACAGCGGTGGGCGGACACAGGTTTTCAGATCCAGCGGGTCGCCGGCCAGCAAGCGGTCGAGCAGGTCTTTGGCGCGCACCACGCCGATCACCCGGTCTAGCGACTCGTGGGCGACCGGCAGGCGTGAATGGGGGCAGGCGATCAGCTTCTGACGGTGGGCATCGGCATCGTCGTCCAGGTTCAGCCAGATGATCTCGGTGCGAGGGGTCATCAACTGGTCAACCCGCCGGTCGCCCAGGCTGAACACGCCGGCCACCATCTCTTCCTCGGCGGCCTCGAAGACGCCGGCCTGAATGCCCTCACGGATGAGCGCCCGGATTTCTTCCTCCGTGACCGGCGGCTCGTCGCGCGGGCGAGCGCCGAGCGCGCGCAAGATCACCTCGGTTGAAAACCCCAGAAAACGCACCGCCGGGGCCGTGATCGTCGCCAACGTTCGCATAGCTGGGACGGCCACCAGCGCAATTCGTTCCGGATTTTGCAGCGCCAGCCGTTTCGGCACCAGTTCGCCGATCACCAGCGACAGATAAGTCGTCAGCAGCACCACCGCGATGATCGCCAGCGTCTGCGCGTGGGGCGCTGCCGCCGGGAACTGCCGCAGCCACGCTGCCAGCCCATCCGCCACGGTTGCGCCGCCGAACGCGCCGGCCAGGATGCCGATGAGGGTGATGCCGATCTGTGTGGTGGACAGAAAGCGGTTCGGGTCGTCCATCATCTCCAGCGTGACGATGGCGCGGCGATCCCCCTCCTCGGCCAGTTGAGTCAGCCGCGCCTTGCGGGCGCGGATGAACGCCGCCTCGGTCATGGCGAGCGCGCCATTGATGAGGGCAATCAGCAAGATGATCAGCAGTTCCATAGGCGAAGTGTGGGCAGTCGCCCTTTCTGGCGCGGACGCCGGTTAATCTGCGCCGGTCGGGGCGTCCCAGCGCATGTGAACGACCTGCCGCCGCGCCGAGAACCCATAGCGCCGCAGGACGGCGCTGGTCGTTTCGCGGTCGGCCGGATGTTCCAGCGTCAGCGCCTGCGTGCTGCCGAAGCGGCGCACGGCCGTGTTGATGAGCGCCTCATCGTATAGACCTTCGTAATCTGGATCAACCAGCAGAGTGAGTTGGACGCTGCTGTACGCCAGACCGGTCTCGATCCACAGCGCTGCCAGCAGCCGGTCTGGTTCATCGGCGCGGATGGCCAGACGCTCGACAGCGCGGAAGTTGATCCAGTTGGTGAGCTGCTGCCGGAGTGTGGGGCGGAAGTAGCGTGGGTGCAGCGGGCGCAGCCAGCCCAGTCCACCGCGTTCCGCCGGGAAGGCGCGCTGGGCCAGCGCATACTCGGCTCGCCACTCGCGGCCGCGGCGGTGGGTGATATACGGCCCATTGACCATTGGCGGCGGCCGGCTGAGCGTCAGCGCGCGTTTCCATGATATCCAGGCGCGTTCTTCGACAAACCCCAACCGCTGATACAGCCGCCGGGCAGTGTCGTTGTCGGCGTCCACTTGAAGCACCGCCTGACGCCCACCGCGGCGGCGCACCAGCTCCAGGCTGGCCTGCATCAGCGCGGTGGCGATGCCGCGTCTCTGGTAGTCAGGGTGCACCGCCACGTTGGCGATCACCCAGGTATGCGCCAGCAGGCCGCTGGCGGCAGCCGGGTAGACCGATACGTTGCCCACCAGCCGGTCAGACTCAACCCAGACGAAGCCCGTGCTCATGCCCTGAGCCAGGTCGCTGAGGTTAGCTAGCAGGTTCAACCCTGGTCCCAGATGGCTGAGCGAGCGCATTTCGCGCACGGCAGCCCGCCCGCTGCTGTCCATCGCGGACGCAAACGCCAGTTCCAGCAGATCGGCCAGCGAACCGAGATCGGTCCGTAAATTCACGGGGCGGATGCCGGTCTCAGGGGTCGTCGGCGTCGAGGGCAAGGACACGACCACCAGCGCAACCTCAGTTTACAATCCTTACTTTGAGCGTAACGTTTGCGATCTGGGCTGTCAAGTCAGACTTGGTACAGGCTTGAACGGGCAAGTTGATGTGCTAAACTTGGGTTGCACAAGCTGCCTAGGTTCGGCTGAGTCCGCCGGCGGCCAATAGGGAGAACGTGATCATGGGACGCAACTACGGCTCATTAGGCCGCCGCCGAACGGGCAGCGCCACGACCCAATGGGTTCTCATCGGTTTCATCTTGGGTTTTGGCTGCGCCGCTGTCGCTGGCTTGGCGTTGGTGATCGCCGCCGTTTCTGGGGCGCTGGGCCCCGACGTTGAAGGGCTGATCGTCGCCGGCCGGCCTACCCAGACTCCGCTCGTCATCACGGCCACGCCGGAGCCGGTGACGCCGACGCTGGAGCCGACGGAGATGCTGCTGCCGACGGCTACCGTAGGCCAGGTCGTCGTCGTCGCGCCCAGCCCGACGCCGCTGCCGCCGACGCCTGATCCCAATCTGATTCAAGTGGAGCCGAGCGCCACGCCAACTGTCGCCGCGCCAACAGCCGCTGCAATCGCCCAAGTCAGCACCGTGCCAGAGCCGCTGCAAAGCAAGCTGACCGAGATGCGCCGCGTAGACGGCGGCACTTTCCTGATGGGCACGACTGCCCAAGAAGTGGCGGCGGCCGTCACCGAATGCACAAATGTGTATCAGGGGGTGTGCACCCTGGCCTATGGCGAGGATTCGTCGCCGCCGCACCAAGTGACGGTCGACTCCTTCCTGATGGAAGTGACCGAGGTGACCTATGACCAGTTCCTGACCTTCATGAACTGGAAGGGGCCGAACAGCCATCGCAACGGCTGCGACGGCCAGCCGTGTCTGGCGACGCGCGCCGAAGATCCGAACAGCAACGTCATCTTCGACAGCGCCAATTACCGCGTGCTGGACGCCATCCGCAACTTCCCGGTGGTAGGCGTCACCTGGTACGGCGCGAACGCCTACTGCCGCGCCATCGGCCGGCGGCTGCCGACTGAGGCCGAATGGGAGCGCGCCGCGCGCGGGCCGCAGAATTTCCTATACCCGTGGGGCAATACCTTCGATACCGCTTTGGCCAAGACCAGTCGTCCCCGCGTTGATCCGGCACAGGCCGGCGCTGCGGCGGTGGGCAGCTATCCCGCCGGCGCGAGCGCCTTCGGCATGCTCGATATGGCCGGCAATGTGGCGGAGTGGGTGAGCGACTGGTACTCGCCGACCTATTACGTCCAGCAGGCGCAGTCGGCGGCGCCGATCATCAACCCCGTCGGGCCGCCCGCCGGCGTCGAAAAAGTGGTGCGCGGCGGGTCGTGGGATGCTGTGCCGTTCTTCTCGCGCAGCGTACACCGCCAGAGCCGCGAGCCGCAGTCGGCTGCTTTCTGGATCGGGTTCCGCTGCGCCGCTGACCTAAACGCCGGCGGCGCAGGGGCTGCTGGCGCTGGGCTGCCGCTGGCGGGGACGACGCCCCTGGCAGCGACGAGCGAAGAAGAGACTACTGCCAACAGCCAGCCTACGCTGCCGCCGCCGCCGGTCATCCCGACCAGCAGCGGCCCGCTGCCCACGCTGCCGCCCGGTTAGACGGCAAGGTCAATTCTCTGAAGCCTGGATCAAGGGGCGGCCGTGGGGCTGCCCTTTGTGTTTGGCCGGCTTCGGGGCGGGTGTCGGAGTTCAGCGACCCGGCCTATAATCAGCCGTAGAATAGCGCAGCTTGAAGGGGACGCCTATGCTGGCCTCTCAACCGACTCTAAGCTGGGCGCGCGGCTACGTGCAGCGCGGTCGGGGCGCGGTCGCCAATACCCAGGTCGCCCACTACCGGCTCAGCGATCTGGTGAACCGGTGGTTTGTATCGGCTGAAGAAGGCCGCGGCTTGCTGATGCGCCGCGGCCTGGTGGATTTCAGTTGGGATGTCATTTGGCCTGAGGATTTCGACACCCCGGACGACATGCTGGAGGCGCGGCTGCGCGATGTCGAAGGCTATGTCATCTTTGTTCATGGGTGGACTGGCAACCGCAGCATCTGGGAAGAGCTGCCAGGGATGGTCGTCCGGGAAAACCGCCGGCTGGTGGCGCTGGCGGTTGACCATAACGGCTTCGGCGGCTCGCGTTTCGTCAACCCGAACCCGCCGCTCGATTCGTGCTGCCCGCCGTCGGCCATGCTCACGCTCCAGGGGTGGGTGGATGCGCTCAAGCTGCGCCGGCAGCCGGGCGAGCCTGCGCCCAAAGTGATCAACTTCGTCGGCCACAGCATGGGCGGCGCCACGCTGTTCTATCTCAACCCGATCCTCTGGCGGCTGGGCGAAGTCACGCGCTATGCTATCGCGCCGGCGCTGCTGCTGAACGACTCGCTGCACCGCGCCTTTTATACGGCGATGGGTTTAGGCATCAGCCTGGTGAACCGCATTCGCCTGTTTGAGCCGATTGAGCAGCTCATCAAGCCCGGCATGATTGACACACTGTGCGCCGGCGCGGCCAGCTTCGTCAAACAGGCGCACGACCGGCAGTATGCCGAGACGCCGCGCGGCACGACCTCGGCCACCTTTCAGGCGATGGGCATGCTGGACAACTGGGAGATCGCCCGTCAGTGGGATCTGTTCCGGGTGCTGCTCGGCCACAAGGACGCGCTGGTGGGGCTGCTGCCCATGATGGATTTGCTGAGCGCGATGGAAATGCCCGCCGGCCATGTCCGGGTGGTGGCCGGCTCGCACTATATGTTCAGCGTGGGGCAGGAGACGGTCTTCCAACATGCCCAGAACCGCGATCTAGCGATTGAGGACATCCTGAGCCTGCATCAGCGCGCCTTTCAGCTTCAGAAAACGGGCGTGGGCGGCAGCCGTGGGTTTAGCTAGGGTACAGGGCTATCCCGTTCAGCAGCCATTCGCGGTACAATGAGCGCGCGTTCGCCGCGCCCTGGCCAGTGCGCCGGAGGCTCAGCGGCGCGCGGATTGGATGCCATACACTCTAGAAAGGCTGCTGCTTCATGCGCCTCACCGTCGGCCTGGCCCAGATGTATCCGAAGTTGGGCGATGTGCAGGCCAATCTCGACCAGCATCTTGCCCTGGTAGATCAGGCTGCCGCCGAGGGTGTGGAATTGCTGGTGTTCCCAGAACTCTCGCTCACCGGTTACCAGGTGCAAGACCTGGTGCCGGAAGTGGCTATCCGCGCTGTGCCCGATGACCCGGTGTTTTATCAACTGCTGGAGGCCAGCCGCCGGATGGATATCCTGTTCGGCTTCGTGCAGGAAGACCGCCGCCAGCGTTTCTACACCAGCGCCGCCTATCTATCCGCCGGCGCGTGTCTCCACATCCACCAGAAGATCTATCTGCCCACCTATGCCATGTTCGATGAGGGGCGCTACTTTGACCAGGGCGAGCGCGTGCGCGCTTTCGACACCCGTTACGGGCGGGTAGGAATGCTCATCTGCGAAGACTTCTGGCATCTATCGCCGCCCTATCTATTATGGCTTGACGGAGCCGACATTCTGCTGCTGCACAGCGCCAGCCCCAGCCGCGGCCTGGACGCGGGCGACCGGCTGTCCGGCTCGCGCTGGGTGGAGCTGGTCAACCAGGCCTACGCCAGCCTGTTCACCAGCTATGTCATTCACTGCAACCGCGTGGGCTACGAGGATGGCAAGAACTTCTGGGGCGGGTCCTCGATTGTGGATCCAGACGGGGAATTCTTGACGCGGGGGCTGTACTTTGAGGAGCGGCTGATCGTCCAGACGATTGACCTGAACCAGCTTCACCGCACACGCAGCCGGCTGCCGCTGCTGCGCGATGAGCGCCCCGACCTGGTGCAGCGCGAGCTGGCGCGCATTCTCCGTCGGGATGAGGCCTGAGGTGACCGCTGGCCGCGAGGAGGCGGGTTGCAATGTATGATCCTGGACAGAACGATGACCTCACAGGCTAATCTTTCGCGCAGCCGCGCCGGGATGCGCTTGATCGCCCTGCTCACGCTGTACAATCAGGGCGACAGCGCGCGCTTGCGCCAGTACATCGCCGAAAACTACGCGCCGGAGGCTTTGGAGAACCAGCTCGCCAACGACCTGCTGGCCGATATGCTGGCGCTGCGCGAGCAGGTGGGGCGCGTCCGCATCGCCCAGGTGCTGGGCGTGGGCGAGCACCAGGCGGTGGTGATGGCCGAGGGCGAGCATGGGGCGTGGTGCGCGTTCCAGATGATCGTCTCGGCGGACTATCCGCACCGTGTCACATTTTACGCTCATCAGCCGATGGACCTCGAGGCTGAGGAGTGATTGAAATCCGAGATCGTGTTCACCTGAGGAAGACGCCGATGCCGCTCGCCCCCAACATCCTTCACCGACTGACCATCAATACCGACATCGCCCGCCGCATGCTCACCGGTTTCATCTACGACCAGATCCACAAGGCGGGGATGAAGCGCGCCGTCATCGGCCTGTCCGGCGGGATCGACTCGGCGCTGTCGGCCTATCTTTCGGCGGAGGCGCTGGGTCCGGCCAACGTGCTGGCGGTGCGCATGCCGTACCGCACCTCATCGCCGTCCAGCCTGTCAGACGCCATGTTGGTGATCGAGACGCTGGGGTTGCCATATCTGGACGTGCCGATCACCGCCATGGCCGATCCGTTGATCGCTCAGTTCCCGGACATGGGCGACATTCGCAAGGGCAACATCCTGGCGCGGCTGCGGATGACGGTGCTGTATGACCAGTCGGCGGCCTGGGGCGGGCTGGTCATGGGAACCAGCAATAAGACCGAGTTCCTGCTCGGCTATTCGACCATTTACGGCGACAGCGGCGTGGCGGTGCAGCCGATCGCCGACTTGTACAAAGCGCAGGTGCGGCAGTTGGCGGCGGCGCTGGAGGTGCCGCAGTCCATTCTGGAGAAAGCGCCGTCTGCCGATCTGTGGGAGGGACAGACGGATGAAGGCGAACTCGGCTTCACTTACGACGCGGTTGACCAGGTGCTGTTCCTGCTGGTGGATGAGCGCTACACGGTGGATGAGGTGGTGGACGAAGGCTTCGACCGCGCGTTCGTCGAGCATGTGTGGCGGCGGGTGAAGGCCAACCACTACAAGCGCACCATGCCCAACATCGCCAAGCTCAGCCGCCGCACCATCGGTCACGATTTCTTGTACCTGCGCGACTGGACGGGGCGGTAGCGGGGGGCGCATCAACATCAATGAGCGAAGCGCAAAGGGCAGAAATGTTGTAGGGCTGCGTCGATGCGCGCCCGACAGACCTGCCCCTGCTGAATGTGTCTGCCCTGCAGCGGGGATATTGAATGCAGGAGCGGCATCGTCTGCCGCTCCTCCACAGTTGGGGGCTGTTGGCTACAGCACCGGCGCGTGCGGTTTGCGGGCGATGTACTGTCCGCCGCCGTTGACGCCGTGCCACTGGTCGCCGTCCACCAGCAGTTTGCCGCGTTGATAGACCCTCACCGGCATCCCGCGCACCTTCAGCCCTTCGTACAGATTGTAGTCGCAGCGCATATGATGCGTGCGGGCGCTGATGGTGTGGCGCTTGTTCGGGTCCCAGATGACGATGTCGGCGTCCGCGCCCACGGCGATCGTCCCCTTCTTGGGGTACATGCCGAAGATCTTGGCCGGGTTGGTGCAGTTGAGCTCGACGAACCGCTGCGGCGAAATCTTGCCGCCGTTGACGCCCAAATGCCACATGACGATCATACGATCTTCGATGCCCGGCAGGCCGTTCGGGATCTTGGCGAAGTTGCCCTTGCCCAGCTCTTTACCGGGGCGGCGGTAGGAAGGATCCTGCTTTTCGTACTCCACCCAATCGCCGCCGTTATGCTGTTTGGCCCATTCTTCCCACGGCCCAACGCCGCCCTCGTACCAGAAGTCGCAGTGGTCGGTGCTGACGGCCTGGAGCGTGCCTTCGCGGACGGCCTGCCACAGCACGTCGTGATCGTGCGGATGGCGGATCGGCGGCGAGCACACGAACTTAGCGCCCTCAAAGCCGGGCGCTTTCAGATGCTTGTCGTAGGTCACGTAGAAGTACTGGACGCAGGTTTCGCCCATGACCGGGTAGCCCAGCGCCCGCCCACGTCGCAGCGCCTCGACGGCCGGCTCGCAGGTCATGTGCACCACGTACAGCGGGCAGTTGGCCAGGCCGGCCATCACCACAGCGCGGTTCGTCGCCTCGCCCTCGATCTCCGGCGGGCGCGACCAGTAGTGCCAGTGCGGGTCAGTTTTGCCTTCGGCCAGCAGCCGCAGGCGAAGCTGCTCCTCGACGTCGCCGTTTTCAGCGTGCACCATCACGATCATGCCGTGCTTGGCCGCCACCTGCATGGCGCGGAACAGCGTCCGGTCGTCCACCTGAAACACGTTCTTGTAGGCCATGAACAGCTTCAAGCTGGTGATGCCTTCGTCCACCAGCGACGGGATCTCATCCATCACGTCGTCGCGCAGGTCAGTGATGGCCATGTGGAAGCCGTAGTCAATCTGCGCCGGCTTGGCCTTCTCGCGCCAGGTTTTCAGGCCGTCGTGCAGGCTGCCGCCTTTGGGCTGAATGACGAAGTCGATGTGGCTGGTGGTGCCGCCGAAGGCCGCCGCCTTATGGCCGACGTCGAAATCATCGTTGCTGTACGTGCCGCCGAACGGCAGGTCGAGATGCGTGTGGACGTCGATGCCGCCGGGGAGCAGGTACTTGCCTTTGCAGTTAACAACTTCGTGCCCGCGCGCGCTGATGCCGCGCCCGATGAGCTTGATCGTCTCGTCTTCGACTAATACATCGGCCTCGACCATCTCGCTGGCGGTGATGATCGTGCCGTTTCGGAATAAAATGCCCATCTGAAAATCCTCCTTCCGGGACTATTCTCAAATACAGCGCAGAGCAGCAGTACCACGCGGCTCACCAGCGCATTTACTGGAACGCTGGCAGGACGTGCGTCCCGTACTCTTCGACCATGCGCTCTTCCTCGCCGCACATCAGGTAGATGTTGAACTGAGTCGCGCCGGCTGCCTCGATCTCTTTCAGTTTGCGCACATGTTCCTCGACCGGGCCCAGCACCCCGAACGAGTCGATGATGTCTTCGGTGATGAAATCCAGATGATCGGCGTCTTTATCGGCGTGATGGCGGTAGTCGTAGCCCTTGCGGCCCTCGATGTAATCGGTCAGCCGCTGGGGGATGTCGCTGGCGCCGCCCTTGCCGTAGCGCTCGACAATATCGGCCACATGGTTGCCGACCATGGCTGGGAACCAGCGGGTCTGCTCGCGAGCTTTCTGCATGTCGCCCACCCATACCGGCGCGGCGGACATCACCCGGTAGCTGGACATGTCGCGCCCGGCGGCGCGCCCGGCGGACACAGCTTGATCGGTGAACCATTTGACCAGCCAGGGGTCGGCCAGTTGGATGATCAGGCCGTCGCCCGCCTCGCCGGCAGCTTTGAGCGCCTTCGGTCCATAAGCGGCGATCCACACGGGCATTTCATAACCGTTCGCCCAGGGCAGTTGGACCGGGGCGGCATCCTCGTCGTAGTGGACGGATTCGCCGCGCACCAGGCGTTTGACAGTGTCGGCGAACTCGACCATCGTCTCGACGTTGAGCGGCTTCTTGCCCAGCACCCGCCGCGAGCTGTCGCCGCGCCCCAGTCCCATATCGAAACGCCCGCCGCTCTGCAGCGCCAGTGTGGCGAATAAGCTGGCGGCCACCGACCACTCGCGCACGCCAGGGTTGGTGACGCACGGGCCGAAGCGCAGATGATCGGTATGTTCCATGCACATGGCCATGGTCACATAGCATTCGCGCCACAACACGTGCGAGTCGAAGAACCAGGCATATTTGAAGCCGGCCTGTTCAGCCATTTTACACAGGGCTACCGTGCGTTTTGGGTCAATATCTCCTTTAAATGTGATGGCGAACTCCATTTTACCAGCTCCTTATCGATCGACAGCCAAAGCCCAAATTGGGGCGCCATTTTGATGAGAGCTTCAGAAGATAGCGCAAACTGTGGCAGAAGCAAAATCTTAGCATCCGGGCAGTTAGGTAGACGCAGCGCATTTTCCGGTACAATACGCCGCTGGGCTGCACCGACCTGGTCGTTGTTCGGTTGATCGCGCCGCCCATCTGCCGTCGGAGATCAAGGTGTAGAGTTTATGGCTGATACGCCGCCTGCCTTGCATTTATGTATGGGATCCGCTTGTCATCAGGCCGGCGTGTACGCTGTGCTGCCTGTGCTCCAGCGTCTTTTGGCCGAAGAAGGGCTTGACCAACGCGTCGAGTTGAAGGGCGCATTCTGTTTAGGGTCGTGTATGGATGGGATCGTGCTGCAGTTCAAAGATCGCCAGTTCCTGAACATCAACCTGCACAATGTCGAGCAGAAGTTCAAAGAAGAAATCTTGCCCGCTTTGCGAGCCTGAAGGGTCACGCTGATGGAATTGCCGAAGAAGAGTCTTTGGGAACTGCTGTGGGACTATGACCCGAACGGTCTGATCGTTGTGGATACGAACCTGGTGATTCGATTGGTGAACCCAGCCTTTTGCGCCATGTTCAAAGTGAACGCCGAGGAGATCATCGGCACAGATGCGACGGCGCTGCTGGATAACATGGCTGATTTCCTGGATGCCTGGGAACGCAATACCGTCATCTGGGCTAGAGAACACCACTACGCCGCCCACGATCTGCATCTGCGCGAGGTGATCTTCCCGATTCGGGATGAAGGTATCATCGCGGGCATCATGGTCAACCTGACGCACGAGTGGAAGCAGCAGCAGGAAATGCGGCAGCTCCGGCGCGAGACGATCGAGAAAGTGAATGAGGTGGTCGACAATCAGATGAAAGTGGCGCAGGAAATCGCCAGCCTGCTGGGGGAGGCGACCGCCGAGACCAAAGTGAGCCTGCTGCGGTTGATCGAGATCATCGAGCAGGGGCCGGCGTGAGATGGGTTGGTTCCTCGACGTGTACAGCGCCAGCTTGAACAAGACGGGCGAAGAGCTGTGCGGCGACAAAGTCAAAACCCTCAAAACGGAGTCCAAGACGCTAGTGGTGATGTCGGACGGGCTGGGCAGCGGCGTCAAAGCCAACATCCTGGCTACGCTCACCGCCGAGATCATCATCACCATGCTGCGGGCGGATGTGCCGCTTAAAGAGGTCATCGCCACCGTCATCGGCACGCTGCCCATCTGCCGGGTGCGTAAAGTGGCCTACGCGACCTTCACGATCGTGGAGATTGATCACGCCACGAACTGCTTCAAAGTCACCAACTTTGATAATCCGCCAGTTGTGTACGTGCGCGGCGGCCGGAGCCAGGCGCTCGCCGGCGTCACCGAACAGATCCTGAACCGCAGCATCCACGTGGCCGAGGGCTGCCTGGAACGGGGAGACTTCCTGGCCGTCGTCAGCGATGGCGTCCTGCACGCCGGCCTGGGGACGACGCTGAACTTCGGTTGGGGGTGGGATAACCTGGCTCGCCACATCGAACAGCAGTTCCTGTATGCCGCCCCGGCAGCGCGTTTGGTGGTGGAAGACATCATCCGCGAGACGCGCACGCTGTACGGCAGCCGGGTAGGGGATGATGCCACCTGTGTGGGTATCCTGGTCAGAGACCGTCACAGCCTGATCGTATTCACCGGCCCACCGCTGAACGAGAGCGCGGACGACCACTACATCGAAAGGGTGCTGAATTTTGATGGGCGCAAGGTGGTGTGCGGCGGGACTACCGGCAATCTGGTGGCGGCCTACCTGGGCGAGCCGATCCGTACCGACCTGGCTACGCTGCGCGAGGATGTGCCCCCGATCGGCGTGCTGCCCCCGATTGATTTGCTGACAGAGGGGATCATCACCATGGCGCGGGCGATGGAGTATATGCGCGACAGCCAGGCTGACCCCCACTGGCTGCCGCGCGACCGCAACGGCGCGGTGCTGCTGGCGCGGGAACTGCTGAGCGCCGACTCGATTTTCTTCCTGGTCGGCCAGAAGATCAATGAGTTCTACCAGAACCCGCTGCTGCCCCGCAATCTCTCGATTCGCAAGAACCTGGTTGAGGAGATCGCCGCCTTTCTGCGGCAGCACCAAAAAGAGGTACGAATCGAATACTGCTAGGCGCGGTCGTCCACACGCTCAGCGTAGACCACGATCCGCTGCGTGTTCACCTGATACGGATAGCACGAGATGAGCGTGGCCGTCGCGCCGCCGCGGTTGTCCATCACGTGAACATCGGTCGGCTTGACCAGCTCCCAGCCGGTGACGCGATAAGTAAAGATGCGCGTCTGTGTGCGGATGTAGAATTCATCACCCGGCTCAAGCTGGTCGAGGTGGCGGAAGTACTCGCCGTAGATGTCGTTGTGGGCGGCCAGCACCAGGTTGCCGGAGTCGTCGCCGGGGTTGACACCGTTGATGAGCTGGCCGATGCCCAGCTTGAGCGCCTCCCAGTCCGTGCCCTGGACGATGGTCTGGTCGATGTTCAGCCGGGGGATGCTCAACTGCAAGGCGGTCTCCACGGTTGGGGGCGGCCGGTTGATGATCGGCTGGTTGATCTGGTTCTGTACCAGCGGCAGCAGGTTAGCCGGGATCTCTTCGTAGTTGAAGCGCGCGCCACCCGGCGCGGTCGGCGGCGTATGGCCGCCGGGCAGCACCACCTGGTACAACTGGAGCTGCGGCGTGGGCGCCAGCGTGGGCATAGAGGCCAGCCGCTGCTGGTTCGCCAGCTCGGCTGCTGAGGCCGTCTCGCGCTCCAGCCGGCTGATACTGGTGAGCATCAAATAGCCCAGATAGATCAAGCCCAGCACGGCCGCAATTTCCACCAGCAGCAGTACCTGGTCGGCAAAGCTGCGCCAGAAGCGCCGGTCAGGGCGCGAACGGGCGAAGCCCAGATCGGCCGGGTCATCCTCAAAGCGCGGCAGCGCATCGCTGGTTCGCGCTGGTGAGGATGCTGGGGCGGGCGGAACCGTCGCTGGTCGGTCGAAGGACGCGGCGGGCGGCGCTTCGACGGCCTGCGGCTCCAGCAGCCGGCCATTTTGTCGCATGCGTTTGAGCCGGTTCTGGCGTTCTTCGCGTTTGCGAATGGCCAGGATACGCTCCAACTCTTCGATCGAAAGTTCGTCTACAGGTCGTTTGTCGCGCATGGCTTTCTGTAGGGCCCGTTCAGGGACGTGCCGGCTGGATGTTGCTAGCAGGCTGTTTGGCGGCGACGGCGAACACCTCGCGCTCGAAAAACCAGCGGAAAGGCGGCGCGCCGAACGCCAGCAGCCGCAGCGCCGCCAGCACTACGCCCTCATCCCGATTTTGCGGCGGGCTGTCCAACCACACCTGCGGCTTGAAGCCAGCCCGGCGCAGGGCGCGTCTCAGGCTCCACAGCGACTGTTCATTGACGTGAACGTGCTGGTTGACGGCCACGCCGAATTGGCGCGGGTCTTTAGGATACTGGTCGCCCTGGCCCATCAGGCGGCGCACCAGCCGCACCACCGGGTAAGCATACCGGTCATACCAGACGTTGGGCGCGGTGTGCACGATGAAGCGTCCATCAGGTTTGAGCACCCGGTGGACTTCCAGCATCGCCTGGTGCAGCTCCCACGGGTAGAGGTGTTCGACCACGTCGAACATCAGCACCCGGTCGAAATAGTTGGCGGGGAACGGCAGATGTTTGGCATCGGCCTGCAGCACCGCCGTCCGTCCGGGCGCGACGCCGCCCACCGCCTGCACCACCGTTTGGGACATGCGGACGGCGACCGCGGCGTAGTCAATGCCGTAAGCTTCAGCGCCAAGCTGGGCGCAGTGCCGTAGGATTTCGCCGCGTCCACAGCCCACATCCAGGATTTGCATGCCCGGCCGCACCTCGGCCAGCGCAAAGGCCGCGGCCAGCCGGCGCGAGAGATGTTCGCCTTCGCTGGTGGTGAACTCGGTATAGCCCTCGCACGCTGTCAGAAAGTATTCTTCGGTGTACAGCGTGGAGGGCAGCGACTGACGTTCGCGGTCGTGGTTCACAATCTATGCCTGCCGGTCACGCTGGCGGGCGAACTTCGGTCCCGCCGGCTGGCGAAAATTATACAGTAGGTGGAGCACGGCGCAACCAGCAATCAGGGCGGAGCGCCGGCGGATCAGGCGCGCACCCATCAGCGGCCGTAGCGCTGGCGAATGGTGGGGATCAGGTAGGTCTCGAACGCCGCCTGCTGATCATACTGCGGCTGCCAGCCCCAATCGCGCCGCGCTGTCGAATCATCGATGTCCGCCGGCCACGAGTCGACGATGGCCTGCCGCTTGGCGTGCGGCTCGAAGCGGATGTCGGCGTCTGGGAAGAAGTGCAGCGTCAAATCGCGGATTTCGCCGGCGCTGAGGCTGAAGCTGGTGACGTTGTACACGCGGGTCGTCAACCGTTCCGGCGGGGTCTGCGCCAGCATCAGCAGCGCCCGGATGGCGTCGGGCATGGCCATGAACGGGATGCGCGTGTCCTCGCGCACGAAGGCGGCGTAGGATTTGCCCTGGGCGGCAGCATGCAGCATCTCCGGCGCGTAGTCGCTGGTCCCGCCAGTGGGCAGCGTCAGCGCGCTGATGAGGCCGGGGAAGCGCACGGCGCGGAAATCAACGCGGAAAGGTTCATCGGTGACCGCGAGCTGCCGGTAATGGAAGGTGTAGTAGCGTCCCAGATGTTCGCAGTACAGCTTGTTGCAGCCGTACATGGTGGTCGGCGTGTTGAACTGGTCTTCGCGTACTGCGCCAGCCGCCGCCTTCGTCGCCAGATCCGGCAGGCCGTAGACGGCGATCGAGCTGGGGAAGATGAACTTGACCGCCTGGCCGCGCAGCCGAGACTGCTCCGTCGCCAGCCGCAGCAGGTTGACCGTCCCCTGCACGTTGACACGGTGGGCGACCTCCGGGTTGAACTCGGAATGCGTGGACAGCAGCGCCGCCAGATGGTAGATGGTGACGATCTCGTACTCGTTGATCAGCGTCTCCAGCAGGCTGGTGTCGAGGATATCGCCGACGATGGTCTCGTACACGTATGGGCGCATGGCGGCGTCCAGCCCGCGGATGTCTAGGACGACCACCGGCGGCATCTCTGGCAGCGCGGCGAGCTGGTGGATCAAACCGTGGCCGACTTCGCCGTTGGCGCCGGTGATCAGGATAATCTTGGGTCGCATCGCGTGTCCTTTCGGGAATCAGGGCGGGCAGCCAGGGTTGGCTTCAACTGTCAGCCTGATTCTAACCCGTAACTGCCGTTCTGCGCAGGCGGCGCGGCGGCAGGCGGGGCGTTCCTGGCCAGGGCAGTGTAGAATGAGAGAGGGCGCGCCGTGGCCGTCGCGGCGCGAAGGGATGTGCTGGGGAGAGATCGTCCATGCTCGCTCTGTGGAAGACGTTGAAGCGCGTCGGCGCGGACATTGCTGCCGGTCGTCATCTCGAGTCGTATGCGGTGACGGGTGTCGGCCTGGCGCTGGTGGTGCTCGACCTGATCGGCCAGGTGGATATGGAGGTGAGCCTGACGGTGATCGTGGCGGCGCTGTCGCTGCTGGTGTTCAAGACGACCACGCCGCCGCAGCAGGCGGTAGATCTGGACTCGGTGCTGCTCGATCGCGACGACTTCGGGCCGTTCCGCGAGGTGGTGCGCGGTCGGCGCCAGGTGTGGATCTACGGCCCGTCGGCGATCAATGCGCTGCGCGAGGATATCGAGCACGAGGTGCTCAGCCAGGGCGGCGAGGTGCGCGTCATCTTGCAAGATCCGGACAGCCCAGCGGTGGATTTCCTGATTGATCAGTTAGATACCAACGATCCTCGCGCCAACCTCCGGCGCGATCTGGAAGCTTCCATCCGGCTGCTCAGCCACATCGCCGACGCCGCCGGGCCGGGGCGCTTGGAGTTTCGCCTGCTCAGCTACAGCCCGGGCTTCAGCATGGTGGTGGCCGACCCCAGCAGCCGCGACGGCCTGGTGATCGTCGAGTTCCTCGGCTTCCGCTACGAGCATATCAGCCAGCGGATGCACATCGAGATTCGCAAGAGCGAGTCGCAGCACTGGTTTGATCACTGGGTGGGGCAGTTTCAGCGCATGTGGGATGCCGCTCTGCCGCCGCTGAAGTAGCTCATCAGCATTTGACCGGTATGCGCCGTCTGCCGCTGCTCATCCTGCTGCTGGTGTTCGCCTGGCTGCTGCCCGCCGCGGCGCAGCCCGCGCCCAGCGCCTATTTGCGGGCGGAGCGCCTGGGCATCACCTTCATCAGTTCGCTGGGCCATCCGGCCAACGAGCTGCGCTACCAGCGGGCGCTGCTGCTCGGCCCGGCCTGGAACCGCTGGCCGCTGTACTGGAATGAGGTTGAACGGCAGCCGGGACTGTTTGACTGGTCGCGCTATGACCGGCTGGTGAGCGGCGATCTGCGCCACGGGCTGAAACTGGACGTGATCCTGCTCGGTCGGCCGGCCTTCCACGGGCGCGGTGGGGGCATCGAGGGGCTGGAGCGCCCGGTCTTCGCTGACGGCACCGACGCGCCGGCGCCCGGCAAGGCGCCCAACGCCGCCAACCCCTGGGCGGTCTTTGTGACCCAGGCCGTCAACCGTTACAGGCCGGGCGGGCTGCTGGCGCAGCAGGAAGGCTGGCCGGCCGGGCTGGGCGTGCAGGTGTGGGAGGCCTGGAACGAGCCGGATCTGGGCATGTTCTGGAGCGCCGGCGTCGAGGAATACGCCCGGCTGCTGAAGGTGACGTATCTGGCCGCCCACGCGGCCGACCCGGAAGCGCGGGTGATGTTCGGCGGCCTGGCGTATGGCGATCCCGATCAGGACGACTGGCTGCGGAAAGTGCTGGCGATTTACGCCCAAGACCCAAACCGCCGGGCACACAACTGGTACATGGATATCGTGGCCGTCCACAACTACAGCGATCCGCGCCGCAGCGGACTGGTGGTGCGGCGCGCGCGGGAGACGCTGGCGAGTTTCGGCCTGGAGCGCCCGGTTTGGCTGAACGAGAGCGGCGTGCCAGTATGGGACGACTACCCTGGCCCGACCTGGACGCGTCAGGACGCCGCCGCGCGGGCGCTGCGGGCGACAGCCGCCCAGCAGGCGGCGTTTGTGGTGCAGAGCACGGTCTACGCCTGGGCGGAGGGCGCCGAGGTAGTGTTCTTCCACCAGTTGTATGACGACTGCGGCAACCAGCCGTCGGGGACGACCTTCCCGCCGCATAACGGCGAATGGTGCGCGGATGGGCGCGCCTGCTGGGGCGACGCGCATGGTCTGTACCGCAATGAACGGACGGCGGACTGTTTCAACCAGCACCCGCTGCCGGGCACGCCGCGCCCAGCGGCTGGCGCGTTCTACCGGCTGGCGCAGATCTTCGGCTCGGCGCCGGTTGAGGACGCCCGGATAGACATCTCTGGTAGCGCGGCGCGCGTGGTATTCGAGCGTCCAGCGGCGGGCGAGCGCATCACTGTGCTGTGGAACCGGAGGTTGGAGCCGATTACGCTGGAGGTTGAAGCGGCCGGCGCCGGGGCGCGGCTGTATTCCAGCGCCAACGAGGATTGGACGCTGACGCCGGCGGGCGGTATTTACCGCATTGAACTGCCGCCAGCCACCCGCGACGATTACCCGTATCTGCCAGCGGGCGAAGTGTCGGCCATTGGCGGGCCGCCGTTCTTTCTGGTGGAACGGCTGAACCCGCCCACACCCGCCGCCCCGCTGACGATCACGCCCGGCGCGGTCATCGGCACGCCGCCGCCGCGCCCCACCACCGACCCGGCGCGCGATGTGACGCCGCCGTCCACCGCCATGATGCCGCTGCCGGTCGTCAGCCCAGCGACGTTCACCGTCTATTGGTCAGGCGAAGATGACAGCGGCATTGACCGCTACCTGATCTGGGTGCGGGTAGATGGCGGCGACTGGACGCCGTGGCTGGAGACGACCGCCACCCAGGCGCAGTACACTGGCCAGCTAGGGCGGCGCTATGAGTTCGCCGCTTGGGCGGTCGATCTGGCCGGCAACTGGTCATCGAACATCGAGCTGACGCCCCAGGCGGTGACCGCAGTGCAGTAGACCAATTGAAATTCACGCCCCAATCTGTGTTATAATGTTTGTAATTACAGCCGATACAGGAGGTGGGGGATGATGTTGAGTGTGCTTTCGAACGTCAGGCAGCCGGCGGTGGCTGGGTCGTTCTACCCCGCTGATCCGTCGGATTTGGCCGCCTTGGTCGACCACTTTTTGGCGCATGGCCGGATCAAGCGGCTGGCTGTATCGCCCTCGGTATTGATCGTGCCGCATGCGGGCTATCTGTATTCCGGTTCGGTGGCCGGCGTAGGTTTCGCCCAAATCGGCGATGTCCGCCGGGTGATCCTGTTGGGGGCTTCTCATCACGCCCGTTTCGATGGCGCGGTAGTATGCGGCAGCACGCAATGGTGCACGCCCCTCGGTACGGTTCGGGTCGATGAGCCGGCGGTCGCGCGACTGCTGGATGCGCCGCCGTTTCGCCGCGATGACCGGGTGCACCGGCCTGAGCACGCGCTTGAAGTGGAGCTGCCGTTTTTGCAGCGTAAGCTGGCGGATTTCACGATCATCCCGGTGCTGCTCAGCCAGCCGACGCCGACGCAGGCGCAGCAGGTGAGCGCGGCGCTGGCGCGGCTGGTGGCGAGCGGGGCGCTGCTGGTCGTGAGCTCTGATCTATCACATTATCCCAGCCAGGCGGACGCCGAGCGCGTCGACCAGTGCACGATCGAGGCGATACTGGCGGGGGATGTCGTGAACTTCCAGGCGGTTATGGATGCGCAGTTGGCGGCAGGGATTCCAGGACTTCACACCTGCGCCTGTGGCGCGCAGGCGATCAAGATAGGTATGACCGTGGCGCGGCTGCTGTCGCTCGGTGCGGCGCGGCTGCTGAAGTATCAGAACTCCGGCAGCGTCAGCGGCGACGCGGCACGGGTTGTCGGTTACGCGGCCATTGGCTTTTATGCCTGACCGAGAGGCGGCCGCCTCTCAGTCAGCGACATCTTGACTGAGGGCGACTTCGACGATACGCTGCGCGCCGATGTCGCCAAGTAGGCCGAATGTGTGACCGGCGCGATTGACGCGGCTGCATACATCGCGCTGATCGAGGCCACCGGTTTCACGGATATTCATTCAGGTAGTGGATAAGTCTGACACCGACAACATCATCGTGTCCCAGCCAGGGATGCCGCGCCTGTACGACGCCCGCATCACTGTCGTCAAACCGGCAGCCTGAGCGCCAGACCGCCCAGCGCAGACCGAAGTCAGGAGCGCCATCGGTTCGGCGCTCCTGATTGATTCTTGGGGCAGAGTTAAGCCATAAAGCGCCGGACTAATGGTAGAATAGGGCGCACTCAAGTTCAACTGATGGCTGTTGTGGAGGTGGCGATGTCCTCGACCTACGACCAGTTGAAGGCGCTGCTAGAGAAACAGGGGACGCTGAGCGAGGCTGATATCCAAAAAATGGTTGAGGCTCACGGGCCGATGACGCCTGAAGAGCAGACTCAAATCGCGGCGGCCATTCATGAGAAAGCACGTTCGTCCGCCCAGAAGATCAGCCTAGAAGATTATCTGGCCGCGTCCAAAGTGCTGGATACCGCGCCAGAGGGCTCAGAAGAATACCAGCGAGCGCTGAAAATCGTAGAGGCTTACGAGAGCGGCGGCTGATGAACGCATACGATCGTGGCTTTCTCCCGCCGCATCAGCGCCGCGCGCCCACCTTCAACCCGTGGTGGGTGCGCCTGCCCGCGCTGGCCGTCAGCGGGGCGGTGCTGTTCGCGGCGGCGCTGGTGGCGCTGGCGCTGGCTTTTCAGTGGCGCTACGCGGGCCGCGCCCTGCCGAACCTGGCGGTCGGCAGCGTGGCGCTGGGCGGCTTGACCCGCGCCGAGGCTGAAGCCGCTCTTGAGGCGCACTACACCTATCCAGCCCGCGCCGTCTTTACCTTCCGGGACGGCGATCGCTTCTGGCAGTATCGCGCCGCCGAGCTGGGGGTGGCGCTGGATACAGCTGCCGCGCTGGATCAAGCCTTCAGCGCTGGGCGCTCTGGCAGCCTGCTGGCCGACCTGGCGACCCAGTTGAGCATCTGGCTGAACGGGCGCAGCCTAGCCCCGGTCATCCGTTACGATGAGCAGATCACTGCGAACCGGCTGGCGGAGATCGCCGCCGAGATCAACCGCCCGGCAGCAGATGCGACGCTGATCATCAACGGGACGCTGGTGGCGACCACACCCGGCCAGCAGGGGCGGACGCTCGATATCCCCGCTACGCTGGAACAGGTGCGGGCGATGATCGAACGGCTGGAGCCGGGCGGCGAAATCCCGCTGATCATGCATGAGTCGCCGCCGGCCATTCTGGATGCGGAAGCGGTGGCAGCTAGGGCGCGGGCGGCCCTGTCCGGCCCAGTCATGCTGGTAGCTGATGATCTGGCGGGCGGCACGCTGGGGCCGTGGGTGGCCACCGTGGAACAGATCGGCTCGCTGCTGGAACTGCGGATCGTGACCGGCGAGGACGGCGCAGCGCGCTATGACGTGTCGGCCAAAGCAGACGTATTCCGCAGCTATTTGGAAGGGCTGGCGCCGGGGTTGGTGGCGCCGCCGCAGGACGCTCGGTTCCACTTCGACCCCGATACGCGCCAGCTTCAGGTCATCAAGTCCGCCCAGAACGGCCGCGCGCTCGACGTGGATGAGACGCTGCGGCGGCTGGAAGCGGCCATCTTCGACCCCGCCAACCGCGTCGTGCCGATGGCGTTCACGTATGAGCTGCCGCGCTACCACAACAACTTGACCGCCGCCGAACTGGGCATCACCCAGCTTGTGGGCGAGGCGACCACCTACTACACCGGCTCTACCCAGTCGCGCAAGGACAACATCTTCGAGGCTATGTCGCGCTTCGATGGCTTGGTGATCGGCCCCGGCGAGGTCTTCTCGTTCAACTACTGGCTGGGCGACATTAGCCCGGAGACCGGCTTCGTGCAGGGCAAGATCATCTACGGCGGGCGAACGGTGGACGGCGTAGGCGGCGGCGTGTGCCAGGTGAGCACGACCATCTTTCGGGCGGCGGTCAACGCCGGCTTCCCGATCACTGAGCGCCATTCTCACGGCTACCGGGTT
Organism: uncultured Anaerolineae bacterium; assembly: GCA_937922795.1. Taxonomy (GTDB): domain Bacteria; phylum Chloroflexota; class Anaerolineae; order Aggregatilineales; family Phototrophicaceae; genus CFX2. The sequence continues at coordinate 29,697 of CALAJK010000037.1, read as the reverse complement.
GGATTTTATGAGCTGAACAACTTCCCGCCGGGGCTGGACGCGGCCATCTTCCAGCCCACCGCCGACTTCAAATTCCTGAATGACACGCCCTACCATCTGCTGATCGAGACATCGGTCTTTCCCGGCCAGGATGCGGTGCAGTTCCGGCTCTACAGCACCAATCCGGGGCGGCAGGTAGTGCTGGAGGGCCCGGTCATCCGCGATGTGACGCCGGCGAAACCAACGATCTACGAGGCCAACCCGCAGCTTCAGGCCGGGCAGTCGCTTCAGGTGGACTGGGCTAAAGAAGGGGCGGACGTGGTGTTCACGCGCCGCATCCTGGACGCGACCGGCCAGGAGATCCGCAAGGACACGATCTACACCCACTACCAGCCCTGGGCGGCAGTGGTGCAGGTCCCGCCCGGCGACCCACGCTTGGCGCAGAGCGGCTAGGCGTGGGCGTCACGGCCGGGCGATCCTTCCCAGGTAGACTAACCCATCCTGGGCGCGGGGCGTGTCGGCCAGCACCGGGAAGCGAACCAGATCCGGGAAGCTGTACCAACCGGCATAGACTGTGTATTCGCCTGCAGGCAGCGCCGCCAGGTCCAACGTAATGGTATCAACCCGCTCGCTGCCGGCGGCCTGCGCCCCCAGCGGCGAGTCGGCCTGGGCGAACGCTTTGGCATCGGCGTCCACAACGTGGACGAAGCGCACGTCCTGGTCGGTCATCGGTTGGCCGAACTGCCACCACAGCCCTACTCGCAGTTGGTCGCCGTCGAGTGCCAAGTTGGAGCCGGCCAGCGTCACGCCGCGCCCCAGGGCGATGGGCGTGAACTCGGCCGGCGTAAAAGCGGCCAGCGCCAGATCGCTCAGCGCAACCGACCGGCAGCGCAGCGGGGGCGGCGGATGCGCGGGACAAGGTGGCTCGACCACCAGCGCCGCCGTATGGTAGCCAGGCTCAGCGGCGGGCAGCCGCAGATCGAACTCCTGGACGCCGTCGATCGTCCAGCGGTGCACGGGGCGATCATCTACCCACACCGAGACTAGGCGGCCATCGGCGGCCAGCCGGCCGCTGAAAGTGAGCCAGCCCGGCGCGGGCGCATACCAGTACGACTCGGCGCGGTCGGTGATTGCCTGCCGGGCGAAGGGCGCGGCGAGCGCGGCGGGCGGCGCGGCGGGCGCGGGCGCCTCAAACAGCGCCAGGCGGTCATCCTCGTAAGTGGGCGACCCCAGGCGGTCGGCAGCGAAGTCGCGCAGTCGGCGGTCGGGATCGTAGGTCTTGTGCACGATGACCACATCAGCGCCGGCGGCCTCCAGCAGCGCCGGGTCAAGCGTGGCCTGGAGCAGCGTCAGCTTGGCCGGGCTGACCGGCGTGCGGCGGGTGACCTGGCCGGCGATCAGCGGTTTGTGGTGGGCAGTTTGCAGGTAGAGCGCGTCTTTGGCGGCCAGCACATGTTCCCAGGGCAGGTCGAACACGGCGCGGATCTCATGGCGCGCCGCCAGCGCCCGCACCGGCTCCGGGACGGCGGCGGCGAAGGTCGGCAGCGGCCAGAACGATTGGTACTCGAACAGCGCCAGCGCCGCCAGCGCCAGCAGCAGGCCGCCGCGCACGGCGCGCCCTACACGGAGCCGCTGCCACAGCCAGGCCGCGCCCCAGCCCGCTAGCATCGCCGTCGCCAGCGCTAGCACGAAGTTGAAACGGCCCGGCGTGCGTGCCAGGCTGAAGCCTGGCAGGTCGTGCGCCAGCGCCCAGGGCAGGGTGATATGCGTCAGGTAGCCGTCGGTCACTAGTTGAACCGGCTGGTCGAAAACTTTCAACAGCGGGCCTAGGCCGAGCACATAAGCCGCCGCTGCCAGCAGCAGCCAGCCGCGCGCAGCGCGCTGCCGCCAGACGGCGATCGCCCCTAAAGCAGCCGCCGCCAGCCCCACGTAGCTGGAGCCCTCGACGATGTTTGTTCCCAGCACCCGGTGAGTGTATGCCCATGTCCCGAACAGCGGATGATTGAAGGACGGCGTGACTGGAGCCAGCAGGTCGAGGCTGTAGGTGACGCTGCCATCTTCGCCGGTGTAGGCGGCGGTGCTAAACGTGTCTGCCCAGACGGGCAGCAGAAAGACGGCCAGCAGCAGCGCGCCCAGCGCGCCGGCCAGCAGCAGCCGGCTCAGCGCCCGCCAGCAGCGTTCGACCAAGGGTCCCAGGGCGATCACGCCGTAGAGCGGCAGCGCCGCGTAGATCAACTGGAGCGTGTGGCCGGTAGTCGCCAGCCAGGTCAGGAAGGCGGCGGCCAGCACCAGTCGCCAGCCGCCCGCGCCCTCGCGCAGGCGCAGTAGCTGCCACGCCAGCAGGGGCAGCGGCCACTGCACTAGCAGGCCGCCATGCCCGCCGGCCAGATGCCCTTGAAGCGTCGGCGCGGCCAGGAACAGCGCCCCAGCCAGCAGCGCCGCCGGGCGGACGCCGGTCAGCTTCCAGGCCAGCCAGTGCGCCGCCCAGCCGTTCAGCGCCAGCGTCAGCAGCGCCGCCAGATTGTAAGCGGCGGGCAGCGGCAGCAGCAGCGCCAGCAGCCAGCTAGGGAAGAATTGGAGCGGTCCCGACCACAGGATGATGCCCGCCATGCCGTCAGGATAACCCAGCAGCGGCTGATGGATGAGCGGCGCGCCGGTGCGCAGCGCATAGGTGAACCACCAGATGTGACGGCTCATCTCATGCGCGTCGCCGAACGGGTAGCCGGCGAAATGCGTGCTGAGCTGCGTCGCCAGCGGCCAGGTAATGATCAGCGCCAGCGCCAGGTACAGGCCGTAGATGCCTAGGTTCAGCGACCAGGCGGAGGCTAGCGTCCGCCGCAGAGCAGCAGTGGAGAATGGCGAAAGTGCGGTCAGAGTCAACATGACTTAAGCCTAACAGACCTGAGCCGGCTTCTCAAGTCTGGCGCGCGGTCACGGCCGCTAGACCGGTTTGCCGGGGGTAAACCGGTCGGTCAGCCGTCGGAGATGGCTGCCAGAGTCAGGCGTAGATGACGGAGCTGGGCGCAGATCAACATGAAGCCGTCAGCAGCAGGTAAACGTGGGCAGACCGTCGGGATTCGATATGAGACGATTGCGGTCGCTTCGTCATAATTGGGATAAGCTGTGTTAGTTTGAAGGCGGCCGGTGACCTGGCCGCGCAGGAGGGAAGTCCATGCTCAAGCGTTTGCTGCCGTCTTTGATCCTGCTCATCGCCCTGCCCCTGCCGGCTGCCCTGGCGCAGCAGGACTGCGCCGCCATCGCCGGGTGTGATCCCCGGTCGGGGCTGCCGGCTGCCATCTTGGCGGAATATCCTGAACCGAATGTGCGCCCGCTGGTGGTTGATGACGCAGTGCTGTATGACCGCGTTTACCGGCGCGTTTCCGGCGGGCTGCAGGTGTACGACGCCCCCGGCGGCGCGCTGGTGACCACCACTGGCCCCGGCTTCAGCTACGTGACGGTCAAAGCGGTTCAGGGCGAGTGGTCGCAGATTGACGTCAACCGGTGGGTGCTGACGTCGAACCTGAGCGACGACGTGCTGATCTCACGCTTCGCCGGCGTGCGGCTGCCCGCCGAGCCGCTGCCATACCCGATGGCCTGGACGCTGCGCCATCTGCGCCCCAGCGCCGCGCCCGGCGGCAACGAATCGCCCAACAACCCGTTCCTATACCGCTATACCCGCGTTAACTTATACACCTACGTAGAAGTGGACGGCAAACGCTGGTATCAGGTGGGCGATGGTCAGTGGATCCACCAGTTCGACGTGGCCAAGATCACGCCTATCCCCCGGCCAGCGGAAGTCGATACCGAACGCTGGATCGCCGTAGATCTGTATGAGCAGGTTTTGGTCGCCTATGAGGGTGAGACGCCGGTATTCAGCACGTTGGTCGCCTCTGGCCTGAAGCAGTGGCCCACCAATGAGGGCTTGTTTCACATCTACCTGCGCTATCCGCGCACCTCGATGAGCGGGGCGTACCAGCAGGCGGATTTCTACTATCTGCAAGAAGTGCCGTGGACAATGTACTTTGACGGCGACATCGCCCTGCACGGCACGTACTGGCATGACGGCTTCGGCTACCGGCACAGCCACGGCTGCGTCAACCTGTCCATCACCGACGCCAAGTGGCTGTACGACTGGTCGGCAGCCGAGTTCGACTTCAATATCCCTAATGACACCGGCGCGGCGGTTTACGTCTACAGCAGCGGGACGTATGACAGCTAACGGTTGAGCCTGCTCAGGTAATCCGACCCCTCGAAGATGGCGCGGGTCGCCCGCGCCTCGGCCAGCTCGTCGGGAGTGAGCAGCCCCAGCGCTTCGCGGGCGGCGGCGGCCAGCCGCAGCGAGCCGGTGATGACCACCAGCCGTTCCGAGGCGCAGCCGGCGGCCAGCGCATCCTCTAACGCCGGGAAGGGTTCAACCCGCGCCAGGCGCAGACCGGCCTTCAGGCGCAGCGTTTCAGGCGGCAGCGTCCGGTGGCCGGGGAGCGTCGTCAGCGCCAGCCGGAAGCGCGGGTGGTCGAAGGCTCGCAAGAAGGCCGCCGGGTCTTTATCGACCAGCATGGCAGCGATCAGATTGACCGGGGCTTCCGGTCCGACCAGCGCATCGATTTTGGCGCGCAGCCGCGCCGCGCCGGCGGGGGTATGCGCACCGTCAATGATCAGCGTTTGCTCATCTCGCTCGACGATCTCTAGCCGGCCGGGGAGCGGGGGAAACAGCCCGCCGGCGGCCAAGGCGTCCGTCGCGGTGGGCAGCGTCTCAGCCGCTAGTGCCTGAGCGGCGGCGGGCAGCGCCTCAGCCGTGGGCGTGAATGTCAGCCACGCGCCCAGGCGGGCGGCCTCGACGGCCAGCACGTCGGCGGCGGGCGGCGGCTGCGGCGCGGCGATGGCTGGACGACTCGGCCGCAGGATGCCGGCCTTGTGCCAGGCGATGGTCTGGAGCGACCCGCCCAGCATCTGGAGATGTTCGCGCTCCATCGGCGTGATGACCGCCAGCGCCGCCTCCGCCGCGTTGACCGCGTCCCAGCGGCCGCCCATGCCCACTTCCAGCACCGCCAGACTTGCGCCGCGTTCGGCGAACCACAGCAGCCCCAGCGCGGTCGCCAGTTCAAACGTGCTGAAGTCGTCATCCAGCCGAGAGGCGGCGGCCAGCACGCGCTCGGCGACCGCCGCGAGAGCCCGCTGGCTGATGCGCTGACCGTCCAGCATAAAACGTTCGCGAAAGCTGTGCAGATGCGGGCTCGTGTACAGGCCGACAGGCCCCGGTGCCTGGGCCAGCGCGTTGGCGATGCCGACGGCGGCAGTCCCTTTGCCGACTGACCCAGCCACGATCACAGCAGCAAAGTGTGTCTGTGGGTCGCTCAGCGCGGCCAGCAGGCGGCGCATTGGCCTCAGCGGGCGCGGAAAGTCCGCCGCGCGCACTGGCCGACACAGGCGGTTGAGCGCGGCGTAGAAGTTGTCCATCATCGGCATCGGTGTAGAGACGAGTCGCCCCGGCCTACCGGCGACCTTCCAACCGCCGCACCGTCTCCGGCAGTTCGTCCAGCCCGGCGATGATGGCGTCAGCGCGGGCGGGTTGGTCGGGGGCATAGGCGTACAAGCGGGCGCGGGCGAAGGGATCGTGACCAGCCAGAGCCAGCGGCAGGTTCTCCGGCTTCCAGATGGTCTTGAAGCCGTGCGCCGCCGGGTAGAGCACGTCGTCGTCGTAACGGTCGCCCACCATGATGACCGTCTCCGCCTGGTCGGGCCAGTTGCCGAAGAAACGGCGGTCGCGCTTGAGCGCGCCGGCGACCTCCGGCGTCAGAATATCATCGAACAGCGGCGTCAGGCCCAGCGCGTCCAGCACCGGCTTCTGGTAGCGCGCCAGCCCTTTGGTGGCGACCACCAGCGCGCGGTCAGGCGCATCCAGCGCGCGCAGCGCCGCCTCGCCGCCCGGCAGCACGTAGGAGTGAGGTGGCCCGGCGTGCGCCCAGGCCAGCGCCGTCACATCGGCTTCCAGCGTCACGCCCAGCGCGCGGGCGACGGCAGCGGCGATGTCATCCCAGTCCATCGCCAGGACGGCGGGCATGTCCGGATTGGCCAGCCGGGCGTCGTTCTCCAGCTCGATCAGCCGATAGATGGCGGCGGGAGCCAGGCCGGATTTGGCGGCCAGCTCAGCCAGTACCGTTGGCCACACGCCTGGCCCGAACGGCCCGCTGATGAGCGTGCCGTCTAGATCGATGAAGACCACGCTGCGCCATTCGCCGGCCATTCAGTGCGCTCGCCGGTCATGCACTAGGTTATACAGCCGGGGCAGATCGGACGCCAGCACTGGCGCTTCGCTGCGCCGGGCGAAAGCTGGGCCGGTGCCGCCGTATTCCAGCGTCACGAACGCCGGCTGCGGCCAATCGCCGCAGCGGATGCGCTCCAGCGCCCACTCGGCCAGCACCCAGTCGTCGTCGGTCATCGGGAAATGATCCACCAGCCGCCGCTCGTCGGGGTCATAGTGCGTGCCGGACACGTGCAGCTCGCGCAGGCGGCTGACCGGCAGTTGGCCGATATAGTCGCGGTCGTCTATGCCCAGGTAAGCGGCGGCCATGCGGGCGTGCGCCAGATCGAGCAGCAGACCGCAGCCGCTGGCCTCCACAACCCGGCGGATGAACGCCGGCGCAATGACAAGCTGGGGGATATCGTAGTTCGGGTCCCAATTGGCGTTTTCCAAGACGACGCGCTCAGCGCCGAGCCGTTCGACCAGCGGGAAGATGTCGCGCAGCATGGCGTCCAGCAGCACATCGCCCTGGTCGGCGTCGGTCGAGTCCAGCGCCACGCCGAAATCCGCGCCGCGCGGCGCCAGATGGGTGTTGATGAACGGCGTCGCGGTCGTGTCCAGCACCCGGTAAATCGTGTCCCACCCCACCTGCTCGATGTTGGCCCGGCCGGCCATCAGCGGCAGGTGCACGTAAGGCGGGCGCTGGCGGCGGGCGGCGTCAATCATCTCCGGCCACTCGGTGCATTTGTACAGGTCGAAGGTCACCGCCCCGGCGTCCAGCAGCGCCGCCGCCTGGGGCGAATAGTTCACAGCCAGCTTCATCCAGTCTACCTTTCGCTGCGGCGTCGTGTTCAGTAGTGTAGCACGAGCTGGCGCAGGCGTAAGGGGTAAGATCGTTCCAGCGCGCGGCGATTCAAGCCTCATCATTCTGGCAAAAACTGTTACAATGGCCGCATGTCGTGGGCTGCCGCGCGCAGCGCCGTTCAGTGAAGGTGAACAGCTTTCGATGCGTTCTAAACGATGGGCAGCCGCTGGCGCGGGCATCATCATCAGCGCCGTTTTTCTGTGGATCGCGTTTCGCGGCCTGCACCCTGAGGCTGTCCTGACGTACATCCGGCAGGTCAACCCGGTGTGGCTGGCCGCCGGCGCGGGCGTCTACTTCCTGGGCGTAGCGGCCATCTCGCTGCGCTGGGGTTTTCTGCTGCGCGCCGCCCGGTCGCTGCCGCTGCGCGCGCTGATGCCGCTAGTCAGCATCGGCTACATGGGCAACAACGTCTACCCGTTTCGCAGCGGCGAGGTGCTGCGAGTGGTGCTGCTCCAGCACAATCACCAAGTGCCGCTGGCGCGCGGCATGACGACCGTAATCGTCGAGCGGGTCTTCGACGGCTTGGTGATGCTGTCGTTCATCTTGATCGCGCTGCTGTTCGTCGAGATCTCATCGCCGGAAATCCGGTCGGTGGCGAGCGTCGCCGCGCCGATCTTCCTGAGCGCGGTGGCGGTGTTCTTCGCCCTGGCCGCCCGGCCGGACGCCCTACGCTGGCTGCGGACGCAGGCGGAGCGATTTCTGCCAGCCAGCCTGCGCAAGCCGGTCTCGCATCTGGTTGAGGGCGTGATCGGCGGCCTGGAAGGGCTGCGCACGCCGGCCGACCTGGCGGGCGTGGTGGCGTTTTCCTTCCTGAGCTGGGGTATCGAAGCTGGCGTTTATTGGTTGGTATCGTTCGCGTTCGATCTGAACGTCAGCTATCCACTGATGCTGCTGGTGGTGGGCGTGGTCAATCTGGCCGGGCTGATACCGGCGTCGCCGGGACAATTGGGCGTGTTTGAGTTCTTCGTGGCGCTGGTGCTGGTGGGCGCTGGCATTCCGCAGGCGCAGGCCAACGCCTACGCGCTGGTCATCCATGTGGTGATCTGGCTGCCGGTGACGCTGGCCGGGTTCTACTTTCTGGTGCGGCAGGGGTTGGGCTGGTCGGCCATCACCCACGCGCGCGATCTGGAAGGGCAGCCCACGGTTGAGAGTTCAAGGAGCGGCGGCTGAACTATATGACTGACACGCTGCATGTTGCCATCATTGGGGCCGGCGCGGCCGGCTTAGCTGCCGCCTGGGATCTGGCGCGGGCAGGCTGTCGGGTCGAACTGTTCGAGGCCGAACCGACGGTGGGCGGCCTGGCCGCCGGTTTCCGCGATCCAGCCTGGGCGTGGTCGCTGGAGAAGTTCTACCATCACTGGTTCGAGACCGACGCCGAGATCTTGAAGCTGGCGGGCGAGCTGGGCGTGGCCGATCGGATCATCTTCCCCCGCCCGAAAACCAGCTACTGGATTGACGGCCGCATCTACCGGTCGGAGATGAACGCCTCGGCGCTGCGCCTGCCGATCTCGCCGCTCGGCATCCTACGGCTGGGGCTGGTAGGCGTCTACCTGAAGTACCTGGCGCGGGACTGGCGGGCGCTGGAGCGGCACACCGCCCATGCCTGGATGCGCCGGGCTATGGGGCGGGAAGTCTACGACCGGCTGTGGCGGCCGCTGCTGATCGGCAAATTCAGCGACCAGTATGCCGAGGTCAATATGGCCTGGATGTGGGCGCGCATCTACACCCGCAGCGTGCGGCTGGGCATTTTCCAGGGCGGCTTTCAGGCGTTTCTGGAGACGCTGGCCAGCGCGGTCGCCGCCCGCGGCGCTCAGATTCACCTGAATGCGCCGGCGCAGGCGATCCAGATGGTGGACGGACGCCCGGCGCTGACGGTAGGCGGCGAGACGCGCCTGTTCGACCGCATCATCAGCACCACGTCGCCGGCGCTGCTGCTGCGGCTGGCGCCGGCACTGCGCGATACGCCCTACGGCCAGCAGGCCGCCGCTCTGCGCAGCATCGGCGCGATCTGCGTCGTGCTGGCGCTCCGGCAGTCAGTGCTGACCGATGGGACCTACTGGCTGAACCTGCCGGCCACCTCGCCCGATAAACGTGCCAGCCAGTTCCCATTTTTGGCGCTGGTGGAGCACACGAACTGGCTGGATAAAGCTCATTACGGCGGCGACGTGCTGGTGTACTGCGGCGACTATGTGCCCGCCGACCATGAGTATTTCCGGCTGTCGGACGATGAACTGGTCGCCCGCTTTCTGCCAGCCCTGGCGAAGGTCAACCCGGCCTTCAGCCCGGACTGGGTCACCAAGCGCTGGGTGTGGCGCGCGCCCTACGCGCAGCCGGTTCCGGGCGTCAACCACAGCCAGCGCATCCCGCCGCTGCAAACGCCGCTGCCGGGGGTGCTGTGGGCCAGCATGAGCCAGGTCTACCCGTGGGATCGCGGCACGAATTACGCGGTGGAGTTGGGCCGCCGGGCGGCGCAGTTGGCGCTGAGCGCGCCGGTCACCGCCGCTTACGGCTGAGCAGGAACGCCAGCAGCACCCCGCCGATCACCAGCCATGTCCAGGTCAGGTCGGCCTCCAGCGGCGGCGGCGCCGGCTCATCGGTGGGGTCGAACCGCACCAGATAGAACTGGTCGCGCCGCGCCAGGAACTGCTCGCGGGTGAGCGCGCCGCCCAGCAGCACGTTCATCCAAACCCGCATGGCTGGGTTATCCTCGACGAAGCGGTAAGCGTCGATCAATTCTTCGTCCTGAGTCAGACGACGCGCGATGGCCGGCTCGGAGCCGTCGGCCGTCTGGATGGTGACGCGCGGGTCGGCGGCCAGGTTCTTGTACCAGTCCGACTGGCCGCCCCAGCCCGCCATGATGTACTTGCGGCCTTCGTGCACGTTGTATTCGATGGCGGTGCGCCGCGGCAGGCCGCTCTTGCGCCCGGTGGTGGTCAGGATCATGATCTTGCCGCCGATGACCGGCCCCAGCCCCAGCCGGTACAGCAGGATGGGCAGCTTGAACAGATATTTCATGAACGGGCTGGACGGATACGGCACGCCGGTGATCGCGTCGCGGGCGGGCGATGGCGCAGTCATAGATCCCTCTTTCTCGCTTGCCCTCCCCCTCCATTATGCGGCGGGACGGCAGTTCGAGCAGATGACGACCGTCGGCTGCTGGGCATGACACTCATCCGCATCTGGCCAACTTTGAGGCGGATGTAAGGCGAAGCGATTATGGTCTGAGGCGAACTTCACCATCAATCCTCACGTCATTTGGTGGTAGACTGCATTCATAACATCACATCTGAGATCATTCTCAAGAGGACGGACATGAAAATCATCGTCGTTGGTACGGGGTTTGTCGGCCTGGCGCACGCGGCTGTCGTCTCAGAGTACGGCCATGAGGTGTACGCCTACGACATTGACCGGCAGAAGCTGGAGGCATACCGTTCGGCGGATCCGGCGCGCATTGAGCACTACGTCAACGAACCAGGGTTGTCGGCCATCATCGCCGAGAATATCAATCGCTACCTGTTCTTCGTGGACGATCTGGAGCCGATCATCGAAGGGACTGACGCCATCTTTTTATGTCTGCCCACGCCGCCCAATCCAAACGGCTCATCTGATCTCAGCTACTATTTCGAGGCGGTCAATTATCTAGCTGGGCTGCTGGCGCGGCGGCAGGATCAGCGCCGGGTGGTGCTGATCAACAAGAGCACCGTGCCCATCGGCACGGCGCGCCAGCTCGAAGCCGTGCTCAAGCAGCACCAGGTTCCCAATGCCGGCGTAGCTTCTAATCCGGAGTTCCTGCCGGAGGGCGACGCTGTCGAGAAGTCGCGCCGTCCCGACCGGGTGGTAGTGGGCGCCGACACCGAAGAAGACTTCCGCATCCTGCGCCGCATCTACTCGCAGTTCGTCAATCACGTGCGCATTCGCTACATCGAAACCACGCCGGAGACGGCCGAGGCGATCAAGTACGTCGCCAACACGCTGCTGCTGACGTACATCTCGTTCTGGAATGGCGTGGGCGCGCGGCTGGGCGAGGCGTTCCCGAACATCCGCATGGAGGATCTGAAGCGCGGCGTCACCGCCGACACGCGTATCAGCACCTGGGGCTCGTATGTCTCAAACGGCGCCGGCGGTTCATGCTTCGGCAAAGACATCCAGTCGCTCATCTACCAGCTCAAGACGGCCGGCCAGGCCACCGATCTGCTCCAGTCGGTTTATAACATCAATGAGTACCAGAAGACTTATCTGATCGATCGTGCCATCCACGAGGCGGGCGCTAGTTTCAACCAGAAGGTGGTGGCGCTGCTGGGGTTGGCCTTCAAACAGCGCACCAACGATATGCGCGACGCATCGTCGCTGCAAGTGGTCGAAGCGCTGCTGGGGCGGGGCGTGCGCGAAATCCGCGCTTATGACCCGCTGGCGATCAACGAAGCGCGGCGCTACTTCGACCCGCGCAAAAACCATCTGTTCGAGAAGATCACCTATCACACCTCGCCGCGCGAGGCGCTGCAGGGCAGTGATATGCTGTTCATCTCGACCGACTGGGAAGAATTCCGCGGGCTGTCGCGCACGATTGAGCAGGCAGTGAAGCCGCCCTACCTGGTGATTGACGGCCGCCGCATGATCCCGGACTACCAGGAGCTGGTAGATCAGGGGTACGGTTATATCGCCGTCGGCTCGCCGTATCTGAAGCCGAAATCAAAACCGTAGCCAGTCTGCTGGTAGTGTGGTAAGATACGAACTGGCGGGGGGTGATGACGTCGCTCATCCCCCTTTGTGTTCGTCATCGGCGGCTGTCGCCGGCATAGGGGGCGCCTGGCTGGGATGTGGCAACCTATGCGCCTGGGATCGGCAGCCGTTCAGTCGTGAAGATGTGAGGAGGTTGCATGGCAGGGGTGATCCGCCGCCAGTTGGATAATGGCCTGACAGTGCTGCTGAAGGAGCAGCACAGCGCCCCAGTGATCAGCTGGTGGGTGCTGTACCGCATCGGCAGCCGCAATGAGCGCACCGGCCTGACCGGCATCTCCCACTGGGTGGAACACATGCTGTTCAAGGGCACGGAACAATTCCCCGGCGGGCAGCTTGACCGATTGATCAGCCGGGAGGGCGGCAGTTGGAACGCGCAGACCTCGATGGACTATACCGCCTACTATGAGACGATGCCGGCAGATCGGATTGACCTAGCGCTGCGCCTGGAAGCGGACCGTATGGTGAACGCCCGTTTCGAACCGGACGAAGTCGAATCGGAGCGCACGGTCATCATTTCCGAGCGGCAGGGGGCGGAGAACTCGCCGCTGTTCTGGTTGGGCGAGGAAGTGCGGGCGGCGGCTTTTCGCGTCCACGGTTATCACCACGAGATCATTGGCGACTTGACCGACTTGCAGACGATGACGCGCGACGATCTGTACCAGCATTACCGGCGCTACTACCAGCCGAATAATGCCATCGCCGTAGCGGTGGGCGATTTCAATGCCGACGCGATGCTGCGCCGAATTGAAGAGCTCTACGGGGCCATCCCGCCAGGCGAACCGCCGCAGTTTTTCCAGCGGCCAGAGCCGGAGCAGGTGGGCGAACGCCGGGTGAAGGTGGAGCGCCCCGGCAACAACCAGTTTTTGGAGGTGGCTTACCGCGCTCCCGCGGCCACCCACGATGACTGGTTCAAGCTGGCGATCCTGAACAGCGTGCTGGCCGGCCCCAGCGGCATGGGCGGCGGCGCGGTGGATAACAAGACCAGCCGGCTGTACAAAGCGCTGGTCGAGACGGAGCTGGCCGTCAGCGTAGACGGCGGCCTCATCCCGACCATTGATCCCTACCTGTATGATCTGACGGTGACGGTGCGCGATGGGCGCACGCTGGAAGCGGTCGAGGCGGCGCTGGACGCCGAGATTGAGCGCGTGCGCCGCGAGCCGATCACGGCGGCCGAACTGCTGAAGGCCAAAAAGCAGGCGCGCGCGCTGTTCGCCTACAGCACCGAGCGCGTGACTGCTCAGGCCTTCTGGCTGGCCTTCGCCGAAAATTTCGAGAGCTACACCTGGTTTGAGAACTATGTGCCGCGGCTGGAGGCCGTCACCGTGGATGACGTGCTGGACGTGGCGCGGCGCTACCTGCGTCCGCAGTGCCGCACGGTCGGCTGGTTCATCCCAACCAGCGGCGGCGACTTAGACTCCCTAGATGATGAGGAATAAGCGCGCTATGGCAATCAACGGTCACTCGATCCCTGGTCCGGACACGATCACGCGGGTGGTGCTGGACAACGGCATCGTCGTGCTGGCCTACGAAAACTTCGCGGCGCAGTCGGTGGTGATCACCGGTTCGCTGACCGCGGGCGCGCTGTTCGAGCCAGCGGAGCAGGCTGGCCTGGCCAGCCTGACAGCCAACGCGCTGATGCGCGGCACCCAACACCGCGATTTCGCAGCCATCCATTCCAGCCTGGAGGATGTGGGCGCTGACCTAGACCTAGGCGCCGGGGTGCACACAACCAATTTCAACGGCAAGGCGCTGGCCGAAGATCTGCCGCTGCTGGTGGATCTGCTGGCCGATGTGCTGCGCTGCCCGACATTTCCCCCGGAACAGGTTGAACGCCTGCGCGGTGAGGTCATCACCGGCCTGCAGTACCGCGAGCACGACACCCGTTACCGCGCCAATCGGGCTTTTCGTGAGCAGTTGTACCCGCCGCACCATCCCTACCATCGGGGGGTGCGCGGCACGCTCCAGACAGTGCCGCAGCTAACCGCCGCCGATCTGGCGCAGTTTCACCGCATGACCTACGGGCCAAGCGGCATGATCGTGGTCGTGGTCGGCGCTGTGCCTGCGCCGGAGGCGGTGGAGATCGTGCGGGCGCGTCTGGGCGACTGGCGCAATCCCGACCAGCCGCCGCCGCCGCCGCTGCCTGAAGCGCCCGCCCCAGCCGAAATTCGGCGTACGGCGGTCGTTGTGCCCGGCAAAACGCAGTCCGATATTGTGCTGGGGGTGACCGGTCCCTCGCGTCTGGCGGAGGATTACCGGGCCGCGCTGCTGGCGAACAGCATCCTGGGGCAGTTCGGCATGATGGGGCGTATTGGCGAGACCGTGCGCGAAAAGCAGGGATTGGCCTACTACGCTTACAGCAGCCTGGAGGGGGGGCACGGACCCGGCCCGTGGAGCGTGACCGCCGGCGTGAACCCGGCCAATGTCCAGCGGGCGGTCGACAGCATCGTGGCGGAGATTCGCCGCCTCATCAGCGAGCCGGTCAGCGATGAGGATCTCGACGATAACAAATCGTACTTCACCGGCCATCTGCCGCTTCAGTTGGAGAGCAACGAAGGCATCGCCTCGTCCATCCTCAACATCGAAACCTACCAGTTGGGTCTGGATTACCTGCTCAAGGTGCGCGACCAGATCAACGCGCTGACCAAAGAAGACCTGCTCGCCGCTGCACAGCGTTACTGGAACCCGGACGCCTTCGTGCTGGCCGTCGCTGGACCGCAGTCCTGAGCCGCTGGCGAGATGTTGGCGACAGCGGCGGGGACGGCATCTTTTGGGAAGGCCTAATTAACGATAGATGATCGAGAGGAGCGGGATGGTCAAATTGCTGTTGTATACGCAGGTGAGAACGATTCCAGTCATACGTAAACGGTTTGGTAGCTCAGCAGAATAGCGTGGTGGACACCTTTGCCCTCACTCTAAATCCTTCTCCCGCCTGGCAAGGGACTTTGAAAAACCTTTCTGCGCTCCCTTCGCCCTCAGGGTGAAGCGAGCCGGAGAGATGAGGGCTCTCTGGGATCTCTTCTACGCTGTCGCGTAGTGCTGCCTTTGGCGAAAGTATGGACCATAAGCTAGGGATTTTTTTGGCGATGATGACCGCTGCGCCTAAGCCAAATTTCCTCATGAAACTTCTTGTAGCAGTCCTGTTGCTGATAGTCACGCTGCTCATGCTGGAACTTCTCATACGCCTGACCGATCCCCTGGGGATCATCCGCTACTTCAGCAACATCGAGCGCTATGTTTTCCGCGAAGATGATGAGCTGGGCTACAAGTTGGAGCCTGGCAGCTATGCTTTCATAGGTTGGTCTTCGACCATTCTGGAGGATGGCACGCGCTACGTGCCTGATGCACCAACCAATTCCGACTGCGTCATTGTTGCTTTGGGCGACAGTGTGACCTTCGGGCAAGGAGTTAATGATGATGAAACATGGGTGAATCGCCTGGCGCAGCGCTTCCCCGGCGTCAAGTTCGTCAATGCTGGCGTGCCGGGCTACAACCTACCCAACCTGATCGCCCAATACGAGCGCTTCAAGGATCAGTATCAGGCTGTTCTCTATACGCTGATCGATAATGACGTTGAGGCCAGCATCTCCAGGAAACAGCCCCCCTTGACGACTTGGCTTGTTCGACACTCCGCGATCTTTCTCTACCTTCACGCCCTGAGCCTGCCTAGGCCACCGAACATGCCAGAGAGCGAGTATCGGGCTTATCTCGACATCTTGTCTGCAGATCCGCGCGTCCTGATGACCGCTTTTGCCAGCGGCGGAGTCTCCGAAGCGCTGGTAAAGGACTATCCTGCTATCTTCTTGCAGCCTATGTGGACACATTTCCTCAGCCCTTTTGATCCGCATCCTTCAGCCCAGGGCCATGAGGAAATCGCACAAACCGCTGCCCCTCTCGTAGAGCAGATCATCGCGCAGTTCTGTCCAACTGCTTGAGTCGAGCGAGATTGGACTAGGGCTAAGAAATGGGCTGGGCTATGCAAGCTTGCCGCCGCTGTTTGCGCTGGGCGCTGCCTGAGTCTGGGATACTCTGCACCCCTGAACAGTTTGCTTAGCGACTCGTAAGCATCGGCGCTGCTGCTCAGGCTTTGGGAGTACAATCTAATCGCTGAGAGGGGCGGCACAAGACAAGCCGCCCCTATTGACGACAGAATTCCAGTATAGGTATGAGGAGCAGAAGACAGTGTTGATGCGTCGAATGGTTCAGAGCGTATGCGCGGCGGCGCTGATGCTGGGGGTGATGACAGCCCAAGCGCAGTCACCGACGGTGACCCGCAGCGCCCCGCCCGATCCCAATCGGTTGCAGCTTGTCGAAGTGGCCGCCGGCCTAGAGCGCCCGCTGCTGGTCACCCACGCCGGCGATGGCTCAGGCCGGCTGTTCATTGTTGAGCAGGGCGGTCGCATTTCTATTCACCGCGCGGACTCTGCGCCCGTCACTTTCTTGGATGTATCGGCGCTGGTCAGCCGGCGCGGCAATGAGCAGGGGTTGTTGGGGCTGGCGTTTCACCCGGCGTATGCGCAGAACGGACAGTTCTATATCAACTATACTGATGTGCGGGGGAACACCGTGGTGGCGCGCTATGCTGTTTCGTCCAATCCTGACGCGGCCGACCCCAACAGTGCCCAAATCCTGATGCAAGTTCAGCAGCCGTACCCGAACCACAACGGTGGTCACCTAGCGTTTGGCCCGGATGGCTATCTGTACATCGGGTTAGGTGACGGCGGGTCGGCGGGCGACCCGCAGAACTTCGCCCAAAATCCCAAGTCCCTGCTGGGCAAACTGCTGCGGATTGATGTGGATGGCCCCGCGCCGTATGCCATTCCGGCGGATAACCCGTTCGTCCAGAATGCGGCCTACGCGCCGGAAATCTGGGCGCTAGGGCTGCGCAATCCCTGGCGCTTCAGTTTCGACCGCGTCACTGGCGATCTGTACATCGCCGACGTCGGCCAGAACGCCTATGAAGAGGTCAACTTCCAGCCGGCTGACAGCCCCGGCGGCGAAAATTACGGTTGGAGGTTCATGGAAGGTCTGCATGCCTACAGCGGCGGCGCGCCGGCGGCAGGCTTGACGCCGCCCTTCGCCGAATACGGCCATAACCGCGGCTGCTCGGTGACCGGCGGGTATGTGTATCGCGGGAGCGATCTGCCCGATCTACAAGGCGTCTATTTGTTCGGTGATTACTGCTCTGGCATCATCTGGACCAGCTACCGCGACGCGGCTGGAACCTGGCAGACCAGCGAATTCATGCGCGTCAATCATGCGATCAGCTCATTCGGCGAGGACGAGGCTGGCGAGCTGTATCTAGTAGATCACGGCGGTCGGGTGCTGCGGTTCGCGCCTCGTTAAAACGCCGGACGTCGGACGGTAGTTCACAGGCAGTGATGCGGGGCGGGAGACAGACCGCCCCGCACCTTTTCCGCAGGCCGGTCTTGTGCTAAGCTACCTTCGGATGGTGAACTGCTGACGGCTGGCAACCATGTACCGGAGCTTTACCGATCGCGTATTCGGCGGCGTGTGCGGCGGTCTGGGGGCGCTGCTGCCGGTGAACGCCTGGGTGTTTCGAGCGCTGTTCGCCGGACTGGCGTTGGTCACGACCGGCGCGTTCGCCGCGCTGTACCTGATGCTGTGGTGGGCGCTGCCCCAGGAGTCGCTGGCCGTGCGGCGGCGCGGCGGGGCCAGCGCGCTGCTGCTGATAGTCTTGCTGACGACGGCGACGACGGCCGGCTGGCTGCTGCACCTCGCCGGCAGTCTGCGCGGCCCCGATGACCAGCCGTTGTTCTGGCCGGCGCTGCTGGTCGCGCTGGCGGTGGTCTTCTGCCTGCGGCAGTTCGGGAGGCGGTTGTGAGGCGGACCAATCTGCTGTGGGGCGTTCTGCTGCTGGCCGTGGCGATGGTCGTCTTGCTGCGGGCGCTGGGGTTGATCCCAGACGGGATCTATGACGTGATCACCCGCGCCTGGCCGGCGCTGTTGGTGGTCATCGGCTTGGGGATTTTCCTGCGCGAGCGCGCGCCCTACGGCAGCCTGATTGCGCTGGCGCTGACCGGGGCGCTGACGGCTGGCGTGGCGATTTACGCCTTTTCCGTCCGTGAGGCGCAGGAGCGCGATGATTATCGCGCGAGCATCGTTCAGCCAGTGGACGGCACGCTGCGGCTGCTGCGGGTGCAGATCGAGGCGCTGGACACCGATGTGGAGCTGGTGCGCGCGCTTCAGCCCGGCGGCGTGGCTGGGGAGTTCGTGGGCAGCGCTGAGAGCCTCGTGCGCGCCGATTACACCGAGGACGGCAGTGGCGGAGCCACGCTGCTGGTGAGCGAAACCCGCCCTAACCCCTTTCCCCTGCTGGAAGCTATCGGGCGCGGACGGCTGCGGTTGGAACTGCCGCCTGAGATACCTCTGGACATCGAACTGGTCGGCGCGAGCGGCACGGCCAGCCTGAACTTGAGCGGTCTGGCGGTTGAGCGCCTCAACCTGGATTGGAAGCATGGGAGCGCCCTGGTGACGCTCCCAGCCTATAAACCGTTGGGGTCGCCGCCGGATGCCGTGCTGGGGACGCTGGCCGCCCGCGACGGCGGGCTGACGCTGTTCGTCCCGGCGGCGGTGGCTGCCCGGCTGGAACTGACCGGCGGCAGCGGCCTGCGCCCGGAATACGATGAGACGACCTATAATCTGCTGGCCAGCGGCGTGCTAGAAACCCGCAACTACGACACCTTCGACATCAAGCTGCGCTATGTAGTCAACGTCCCTCGCGGCCAGGTGAGTCTGCGGTTGGTTGAGTCATGAGCCGGCCGTTGCCGTTCCAATGGCCGTTGCTGCTGCGCCTGTTGGCAGCGTAGGGCCGCGGCGCTTCGGCCTGCAGCCCCAGGCGCGCGAGCGCTGATTTCAAACCGGTCTGCAGATCGCGCACCGTTTCGATGCCGCGCCAGTCTATCCCCAGATCCACGATCGTTTCCGCGACGGCCTCTGAGATGCCGGTGATGATAGTGTGCGCGCCTTTCAATCGCGCCGCTTGAATGCTGCGGTTGAGATGATCGGCTACGCCGCTGTCCACAACCGGCACGCCGGTGATGTCTAGGATGGCGACCTGAGCGCGATGCCGGCTGATGCCGGCCAGCAGCGCCCGTGTGATGTCGCGCGCGCGGGTGGTATCGATCGAGCCAATGATCGGCATGACGATCACTCCATCCATGATCGGAATGACGGGCGATGACAGCTCCTGAATAGCCTGTTTCTGTGCTTCGATGATCTGCTGCTGCAGCCGTTCATGCTCCTGCCGCGCCTGGTTCAGCGCCTCCTCGGCGGCGCGGCGCTCGGTGATGTCGCGCGCTACGGTGATGAACTCCGGCGCGCCGCCGGCAGTGGGCAGCAGGCGCACGCTGGCCTCCAGCCAGACGTACTCACCGTCTTTGCGCCGCATCCGGTAGATGCGGCTGAGGCTGAGGGTATCGCCAGCTTGTTCGGCCAGTTGGAGATCTACCAGGTCGTCAGGATGGATGTAATCTTGCCAGTGCGTGCCGACCATCTCCTCCGGCGAGTACCCCAGGATTGAGAAACTCACCGGCGACACATAGGTATAAGCGCCGTGAACATCCGTGCGGGTGATCATGTCGGCCACGTTTTCGGCCAGCAGACGGTACTGTGCCTCGTTAGCGCTGAGCGTGGCGAACAGGTTCTGAATGCGCTCGGCCATCGTATCGAGCGTGCGGCTGATCTGGCCGATCTCATCTCTGCGCGCCATCTCAATCCGCGTGTCGAACTGACCATTGGCCAGTCGAGCCGCGCCGCGGCGCACCTGAACCAGTCCGCGCATCACGTTGTAGTTGAGCAGACCTCCGATCAGGACAATGATCACGGCCGCGCCGCCGCCTGTCAACGCGTTTCGCATGGCGCGCTGGTTGTAGGCTGTTAAATCGGCCTGAAGTTGAGCGACTAACTTATCAAGATGCTGGTAAACGATGTAGGCGTTAGCTTCAAGCAGGGGCAGCAGCGGCACGCGCGCCCGACTGTCGGTTGTGTTCAAAAACAGGCGCACGCGCTGGCTGAGCGTATCTTTAGCGCGTGTGAGCGCTTCCGAATCAACTTGGGTTTGCTGACTGTGATGTTCTAGACCATACGTATTGAGCGTTGTGCTGCCGTCGGCTAGCGCATCAATCACTGCGCCCAGCTCTTGCATACGCGCCTGAAGCCGCGTCTCCAGCGCCGCAGTGTCAGCCGTCTGCGCCACCGTGATTTCCCAGATACGCCCCATCATGGACAGGCTCAGGGGTTGAGCCGGCGCGCCGGCTGCGGCGTCGCGATTGAACACCGGCGTTTGGAACAGCGCCTGCGGCTGGTTGCCGGTGACGTCGGTCACTGCCTGGATGGATGCATCATCGGCATTGGCGGCAGCGGCGCGCACCAGCAGGTCGGCGTTGAGCAGCGCCACCAGGTAACCGTTCAGGCTGCCGCGCCGCGCTTCGAGATCGGTCGGGGCGGAGCCGGCACGGAACAAGGGCAGCGCGATCAGGACGCTGACGTCTTTCGTCTCTCCGGTCAGCGAGAGCGGCGCTGACATGACCGGCTCAACCCGCTCCAAGGCGCGCTCTAAAGCCGGGCGGATGGCCGGGTGCGCCCCCAAGTCCAGGCCGAGCAGCGCGCGATGAGGCCGCAGCGGCGCCACGTAGTACAGCGGAAAATAATCTGCCCGATCGCCTGCTGGGAGGGCTGCGTAGGTGGAGTCAAGTTCGCGTATCTGGAAGCCGAGGAGACCTTCCTGCTCCGCTCGCGTCTCGAAGCTAGCGCGCTGCGCCTCTGGAACGCGCGGCGCGAAACCGACGAAGCTCACCTCCTGGAAGCCCTCCTGCCGGGTCGCGCCGGCTAGATTCAGCGGCGCTAGCAAGGCCCCAAAGAGGCGCCGCGCTTCGTCTGGGTTGGCGGCGTCCAACACGCGCGCCGCAGACTGCAGCAAACTGACATCTGCCTGCAGCTGCTTTTGAAGCATCTCTGCCAGCCGACCGCTGCGCTCCCCAGTCATCGCTATCTGGCGCGCCAGCAGTTCGATCTCTGTCACTTGAGCGCGAAGCTCACTGAAGGTATTGAGCTCAAGCGCCTCTTTCATGTTGTGTTCGGCAACTCGGATCGTGAAGAACACGTTGATAGCGACCAGCGCCAACAGTGAAACTAACGCCAGGCTGAGTTTGACGCGGACGGGTACATTGCCTATGAGTTTAAGCATATAGCACCTTCATTGAGACAAAGCACGGTGCAATGTTTATCTCAATTATAGGACGAGACTTTTGCCGGTTGTCTTAAGATTACGGAGAAGATGATGGTCTGTCGTCAAAACTGCGGCAATGCGCACCAGCTTGGGCGATTTCACCGGCGGTATTCGTCGCCGCAGTCGCCGATCAGCTTGAACAAATCGCGGGAGCGGTGGGCGAAGGCGTCAATCTGGGCGCGGTCATCGGCGTCCAGCGCAAAGGCGAAAACGCGGGCGTTGTCGCCCCGGTGGTCGCTCAGGCCCAGCCGCGCCCCGGCGATCACGCCGGCCACGGCTGGTTGGTCGAGGATGAAGCGCACCGCAACGTTGGCGATGCTGACCCCGTGCCGGTCGGCGATGCGGCGCAGCGTCGTCAGCAGCTCCTGGAACAGGCTCCAGCCACCCCAGGCGTCAATCATCTGCTTGTACTTGCGCAGGCTGGCGGTGTTGAGCGCTGCCTGCCGGGGTTCCGGTTGGTGGAGGTAGCGGTCGGTCAGCAGGCCGCCGCACAGCGTGCCGTAGGCCAGCAGCCATACCCCGCGCTGCTGGCAGAAAGCGGCCATCTGCACTTCGGGGCGGCGATCAATGATCGAATACTGTACCTGGTTGGAGACGACGCGGATGCCGTGCTGGGTGATGAAAGCCAGCCGTTCGGTATCGAAATTGGTCAGGCCCAGGTGACGAATCTGCCCAGCGTCGCGCAGGTCGGCCAAGTGCTGGAGCGCTTCCAGATAGTTAGGGTCGCGGTAGTCCCACCAGTGGAACTGAAGCAGATCGAGCATGGGGACTTCCATACGCCGCCGCGAGGTGGCGACCGCCTGTTCGACTACAGCGCGGGTCATCCGTCCCGGGCGGGGCACCCACTTGGTGAAGGCCTGCACCGCCGCCAGCGCCGCTTCGCCGCGCGCCGCCGCCAGCCCGCGCCGGAACGCGCCGATGAAATCCTCCGCCGGGCCGTAGTGATCGGCCAGATCCCAGGTGATGAAGCCCGAATCGTGATAGTCGAACATGGCGCGCACGGCTAACTGCGGATCAATCACGCCGTGTGCGCCTGACACCTGCCATAGGCCGTTCAGCAGCCGGCAGATGCGCAGGTCATCGGTGAACGAGAGGTAAGCCGATTCGGGCAGGATCATGCAGTCAGTCTCCGGTCGCGGGCGGGTTCGCAGACAGCGCGCTGCCTATCCTTTTCTTCTATTATATATTATAAGCCGGAACGCTCGCCTCCAAACGCGGCCAGTACGGCCGGATGAGGCGATCATCTGCCCGACATTTGGAAAAAATGTTCCAAGGCGGTGCGATGCTCCCAGCGCTAAGAGATCGCCTGGGCACGGAAGCGAAACGCGGCTAGGAAGGATGAGGGTATGGGCGGCGCAGAGGAGCGCATCTTTCATATTGCACGGAGCGCAGATTGGGACGCCGCTCAGGCCGCAGGCGAATACCGTGCGCCATTGCTGGCGGCGCAGGGTTTCATCCACTGTTCGACGCGGTCACAGGTCATCCGCGTGGCCGATGCGCTGTTTCGCGGCCAAACCGGCCTGCTGCTGCTGGCGATCGACCCAGCGCGGCTGCGGGCGACCCTGCGCTACGAGCTGCCGATACACCCTCGCACGGGGCAGCCTGAACCAGACATAGATGAGCTGTTCCCGCATGTGTATGGGCCGCTGAATCTGGACGCGGTGACGCAGGTAGCGCCGCTGCTGCCGGGCGTGGACGGCCGCTTCGCGCTGCCAGATATCGAGTGAAAGCGTCGTCCCGCTGTCAGCCGTCGGCCAGGATTTGGTCGACGGCCGCCGCCAGTTCGCGCAGCGTGCTCACCTTGTAGACGCCGTCGGCCAGCGGCGCATACAAGTGCATATCGCTGTCGCCCGTGCCCCACAGGCTGGGCGGCTCTGGGCAGAACCACAGCAGGCGGCGGGCGCGCCGGCTTAGCTCTTCGGCGATGTCCAGGCGCGGGTCGTTGTAGTTGTTGCGGCCGTCGCCCAGGATGATGATGGTCGTCTTACTGGTCACTTTGTCCAGGTGGTCGCGGCGGAAGGTGGCCAAACTGCTGCCCAAGTCGGTATTGTAATAGCCGGGACGGTTCTCGGTCAGCACCTGTTCCACCGCTTCGCGCGGCTGCTTCTCCTGGAACACCATGCTGATGTCCTTTAAGTCGCTGATGAAGATGAAGCTGTCCGTGCGAGCGACCTGGTCTTGCAGTTCATAGATGAGCGTCAGCAGGAATTCGGCGCAGTAGCGCATGGACGTGCTGACGTCACAGATCAACACCAGCTTTGGCTTGACGTGCCGGGTGCGGAAGCGCAGCTCCAGCGGCACGCCGCCGTAGCGCATGTTGTCGCGCATCACTCGGCGCGGGTCGAGCGTGCCGACGCTGGCGCGCTTCTGGCGCAGCGAGGCGCGGCTGCGCAGCCGCGCGGCCAGCCGGCGAATCTCATCGCGAATGGCCTCGACTTCGCGCTGGCCCAGATGGTTGAACGGCACGTCCAGCAAGTCGGGCTTGGGCTGGGGCTCCTGGGCGGCCATCTGCTCGGCCAGCGTCGCGCCGACGTAATTCGACACCTGTTCGGCCAACCCCTGGGCATTTTCTTGGAGCATCTGGCGCAGGTCTTGCAGCGCTTCCTGGCTCATGCCCATCCGTTCAAGCTGCTCCAGAAGCTGCTCGATCAACCGCTGCACCTGCTGCAAACCGGCCTCGCGGTTCATCCGGCGCTCGAACCAGGGGCGCTGGTACATCTCGCTGCCCTGGTTCAGGCCAGATCGGCGCGCCATGTCATCGAGCTGCTCCTGGCTGAACGGCCGGCCATCCAGCATTTGCTGCAAGAGCTGCATCAACTGGCGCAGCGCCTCGCGGTCGCCCATCAGGGAGCGCAGGGCTTCCTGGAGCTTCTGCCGGTCGTCAGGCGACAGGTTGTCGGGGATATTCTGCATCGGCGGCGTGCCAACGCCGAAGAACAGCGGGAAAAAGTAGTCGAAGGTGGCATGGTCGCGCTGCTCTTTGACCAGCGTCGCCCGCAGCGCCGCCCGGAACAGGTCGCGGCTGCGCGCGCCGACGGCGTCTACCCCGTACATGGCATCCTGGCTTTCGGCCAGCGAGATGCGGACGCCCGCCGCTCGCAGCGCCCGGATGAACTCGACCATACGCTTGTCCATGGCGTTCCCTCTCACTCGACGATCAATGCTGGTCAGGGCGTAGACGGC
Organism: uncultured Anaerolineae bacterium; assembly: GCA_937922795.1. GTDB lineage: Bacteria > Chloroflexota > Anaerolineae > Aggregatilineales > Phototrophicaceae > CFX2. The sequence goes on along the minus strand of CALAJK010000037.1, from coordinate 5,442 downwards.
AGGGCGATCACTGGTTCAGGGAGCGGCGCAGGTCGGCTCAGGCCTGCGCCCCGGAAGGCAGCGTCTGTCCGGGTCTGGGCGGCAGCAGGCTGATCTCCTGACCATCGCGAATGACAGTAGGATCCGGCGTGTACAGCCCATACTGATCGAAGAAGGCGCGCACGTCGTCGGCCAGCAGCTCCTCTTTCTCCAGCAGCAGCGCCACCAGCGCCTCGACGATGTGCGCGTTGTCGCGCAGGGCTTTGCGCGTGTCGCCCAAAATCTTCTGGTAGGCTTCTTCGATGGCTTTGGCCTGTTCGCTGGTGAGGCCGGTGAACTTGCCGGTCATCAGGTCAAAGCTGTAGGTCATAGCGCCGCCCAGCGGCCCCAACATGCCGGCGGCGGCCATATTGATGAGCATGGACTGGATCTTGGCGAAGTCGCCGGCCACGCCCAGCGTCTGGTTCTCCAGGCCGCAGAACTCGATCTCGGCGGCCTTGCCAGCCACCGACACGCACAGGTGCGCCAGGTGCTGCTCTTTGGTGCGCAGCCCCTGGTAGGCCTCGCGGGCGGGATAGTGCGATACGTGGCCAAAGGCCGCGCCCTGGCGGATGATGGTGACGCGGGCGATGCGGTGGTGCGGCAGGAACAGACGCACCGCCACCGCGTGGCCGGCCTCATGGTAGGCCAGCCGGCGCTTGGCTTCCGGCGAGATGTGCTTGAGCGGGGCGCGCAGTCCCATCTCGTGTTCGGGCTGCGCCAGCCGGAAGTCGCGGTAAGTGATATAGCGGCGGCCTTCGAACAGCGCGTAGCGCAGCGCCTCGTTCAGCAGGTACTTGATGTCGGCCGGGCTGTAGCCGGGCGTCTCGGTCGCTAGGATGGCGGGATCCATCGACTCGTCGTGCGCCATCTTCGACAAGTAGTACTCAAAGATATCGCGGCGGCCTTCCATATCGGGCACGTCCACGCGGATCTTCTTGTCGAAACGGCCAGGGCGCAGCAGCGCCGGGTCGAGCGCGCTGATGCGGTTGGTAGCGCCGATGGTCAGCACGCGCCGCTGCGGCTTGGGCGGTTTGCGCCGCAGGATATGGCGGTAGAACGCGGCGCGCAGCCGGCTCGTCCAGCTGTTTTCCTGGCTGAAGCCGTCCATCTGGATGAGCAGCGTGCTGAGCAGCCCCATGCTGCCGCCCATCAGGCCGCCCAGCCGGCCGAACGCGCCGTCCTGGCCATCGCCGCCAACGCCGCTGACGCCGCCGCGCGACCCGACCGCGTCAATCTCATCCAGAAAGATCACCGCCGCGCCGTATTCGCGGGCGGCTTTGCGCGCCTTGCGGTACACCTGGATCACTTTCAACTCGCTGGTTCCGATGAACATGCCCTGCAGCGATGACGTATCCACGTAGAAAAAGGGCACGCCAGCCTCAGTGCTGATGGCTTTCGCCAGCCAAGTCTTGCCAGTGCCGGGCGGTCCCTCCAGCAGCAGGCCGTTGAGCGGCTCGCCGCCCGCGTTCTCGAACGCCTTCACGCCGCGCAGCAGCGTCACGATCTGCTGCGCCTGCTCCAGCAGTTCCGGCTGGCCGCGGTAGTCGGCGAAGCTGACGCCTTCTGTGCCGGGCATCACTTCGTACATGCGGGCGCGGCTGAGGAACCAAAAGATGGCGATGAACTGCACCAGGATGATGCTGATGAACACCACGACCTGCAGGACGATGCCCAAAATGTTCAGCAGCGACTGCATGACGACGGGATCGAACAGGCCGACGATGAACGCCAGCAGCGCCAGCTTCCACCACCAGCCGCGCAGGATCAGCCGCCGGATGCGGTATGGCAGCCGCTGGCGGCGGTCGACCAGGGTCTCTTCGGTCTCCCAGTCCCATCGTCCATGGGTGTCCAGATACGGCTGATTGGGGGCGTTGCGAATGGAAGTCATCACCTGGCTCCTGCTAGGCTGCGTTAATGCGCGGGGTGAACAGGCCGTACTGGTCGAAGAAGGCTTCGACCTCGTCGGCCAACATCTCGTCTTTGACCATCAGGCGCTCGATCAGATTTTCGCCCATCTCGCGATGCGCCCGCAGCGCCAGCCGGACTTCATGCAGCGCCATCAGGAACGTCTCCTCCATCATGGCCACCACCTCCTTGGCTTCCGGCGCGCTCATGCCCAGCGGGCCGAACATGCCTGCCGACGCCATGCGCTGGAGCCAGTAGCGGATGGTCATGAAATCGCCGCCGACGCCCAGCGTCTGCTCTTCTTCGCCGCAGAATTCCATCTCGCCCGCCTTGCCGGCCACCGCCACTCGCAGCTTGTTGACCAAAGTGCTGTAGGTGTTGATGTAATCGTATTCCTCGATGGCCGGCTGCCAGGCGACGTGTCCCAGCGCGCTGCCCTGGCGGATGATAGTGATGCGTGAGATACGGTAGTTGGGCGTGTACAGCCGGATGGCGATCGCATGGCCGGCCTCATGCGCGGCCAGCCGGTACTTGTCTTCGCGCGTCAGGTTCTTGATGGGCGAGCGCAGCCCCATCTCGTGTTCGGGTTGGGCGCGGCGGAAGTCGTCGTAAGTGATGTAGGTGCGCCCCTGGAACAGCGCGTAGCGCAGCGCCTCGTTCAGTAGGTACTTGATGTCCGCCGGGGTGTAGAACGGCGTCTCGGCGGCCAGCACCAGCGGATCCATCGTGTCATCATGCGCCATTTTCGACAGGTAATACTCGAAGATGTCGCGGCGGCCTTCCAGGTCGGGCGCGTCCACGCGAATCTTCTTGTCGAAGCGCCCCGGCCGCAGCATGGCGGCGTCGAGCGCGTGGATGCGGTTGGTGGCGCCGATGGTCAGCACACGCCGCTGCGGCTTGGGCGGTTTGCGCCGCAGGATGGTCTTGTAGAACCAGGTGCGGCGCTTGGACCACCAGCCGTGTTCCAGGCTGAAGCCGTCCATCTCAACCAGCAGCGTGCTCAGCAAGCCGGTCTGCCCGCCCATGCCGAAGAAGATCGGCAGCCGCGTCCGGCTGAAGCGTTCCGCCTCGGCGTTCTCCTGTTTGGTGGCCACGCCGCCGCGCGCGCCGATGGCGTCAATCTCGTCAATGAACACCACCGCCGCGCCGTAATCTTTGGCGGCGCTGCGCGCCCGGCGGTACAGGTTCATGACCTTGAGCGGGGCGATGCCGAAGAACATCGAGTTCAGCGACGACCCATCCAGGTAGAAGAAGGGCACGCCGGCCTCGGTGCTGATGGCCTTCGCCAGCCACGTCTTGCCCGTGCCAGGTGGGCCTTCCAGCAGCAGCCCGTTGAGCGGCTCGCCGCCGGCCTCCTCAAACACGCGCACGCCGCGCAGCAGTTTGACCACCTGCCGCGCCTGTTCCAGCAGTTCGGGCTGGCCGCGGTAGTCGGCGAAGCTGACGCCTTCGGAGCCTGCGCCCGGCCAGATGACGAACATGCGCGCCCGCCCTAGAAACCAGAAGATGAGCGCGAACTGGCCGATGGCGATGGCCAGCACCGACACCAGCCGGATGACGTAAGGTAGGGCATCATTGACCAGCCACAGCATGAAATCTTCGCTGAACAGCGCCGCCGCTAGGAAGGCCAAGATGAGGATGCGGCGGACGGTGAACAGACGCAGCAGGCGGTAGCGCAGTTTCTTGCGCCGTTCTACCAGGGTCTCTTCGGTCTCCCAGGCGAAGCGCGGCGTGCCGGCGGGGGCGAGTTTGTGAGTGTCTTCAGTTTTTGCCAGGCTCATAACGAATCGTACCCATCACTGTTTGAACGATGAACATGCGGCCAGCGAGGCGAGCGGACTTACTGCCCATTAGCCGCCAGCATGAATAGGGGGTGGTTGGGCCGACCAGCGTAGAATTCGGGCGAGGTCTCCGACGGGTTGATGTACTGTAAACGCCCGTCGGTGATGAGGCCTACAAACCCTTGAAAAGATGTTGGCCGCTGCGCCAGATAAGTGAGCACGTCCTCGCGCGCGATCTCGAAGCGAGCTGCGGTCTGGCCGACGAAGCTGGGGCCATGGTCGAGCGTAGGGATGGAGGCCGGGACGAGGATATCAATGCGGATCAGATCAGCGCCCTGGCTGACCTGCAGCGCACCCTGCCAGGTGAGCTCCACGGCACGGCGCAGGGCTTCGTTCCGCTCCTGTGGCGTGGCGCTCTGGCCGGGGCCGCGGAACAGCATGTAGACGTTGAAGATATCCGTGCCGGGGTCGTGGCGGATTTCGACGATGTCTACGCTGCCGCCGGTGGCGGCTTCGATGCGATCGGCGGCGGCGATCAGCGCCGGGTCAGTCGTGCCGGATTTATCGGCCATGATCAACCCGGTGATCTGCACCACTCGTTCAGCCCGCGTCTCAGGCGCTGTCTCACCGGTCAGCACCCTGAGGCCGGGGAACACGCTGCATCCAGCCGCCAGCCAAACCAGGCTGATGAGCACCAGGAAGAAACGCGCGCCTCTTACCATACACCATCGCTTTCAGTCTATCGGTTACAGTAGAATACTGACTCGAACGATCGTTTAATCAACGCTGTCAACTTGCATTCTAGCGTGAATTGGATCGCACTCGGTGACAGCAGCGCTTAAATCTCAGGAAATCTTAACCCCTTGTTCATACGGTTGCATCCATTTTAACCGATTTTTGGCCGGCCGACTTGGTGTAGGATGTGTGATCTTTGCGGGCTGCTTTTAGCCAGATTGGCACAATAGCATGAGGGAAGCGGGCGCAGGCGATCTGCAAGCGCCGCCGGCGCGGCGGTTGGCGCTGCTGGCGGTGATTCTAGCGGCGTTGCTGCTGCGGCTGGCGCACGCGCTGCCCCAGGATCATCTGGTCGTTTACGAGCAGGCGGGCGGCGATAGCTGGTGGTATCTGGAGTACGGCCGGCTGCTGGTCGTCAGCCAGGAGCCGACGTCGCCGCCTTCCGGGCCGTTGTACCTGCTGTTCGTGGGGCTGCCGCAGCATCTGCTGCCGCCGGCCGCCGCTGTGGTCAGCGTGCGCATCCTGCAGGCGGTCATGGGGGCTGCCACCTGCTGTCTGGTCTACCGGCTGGCGTTGGCCGTCAGCCGCGACGCGCGCGCCGGCTTGATCGCCGCTGGTGCGCTGGCGGTCGCGCCGCCGTTCGTCATCGAGCCGTCGCTCCTCCTGACCGAGACGCTGTACATCTTTTTGCTGGCGGCCGGCCTGTGGGTCTATCTGCGCGGCTGCGGCCTGGAGCCGCCGGGTCATCCAGCCGCTTGGAGACACCTAGCGGCGGCCAGCGTACTGCTGGGGCTGGCGGCGCTGACGCGGGCGGCGCTGCTGCTGTTCCCGTTGGCGCTGGCGCTGCATCTGCTGCTCGTGTTCGGCTGGCGACGCGGGCTGCACCGGGCGGCGCTGCTGCTGGCCGTCTATGGTCTGATCGTCTCCACCTGGACGGTCTACAACCTGGCGCGCTGGAATCGGCTGGTGATCGGCGCGCAGGGGCTGGCGGCGTTCCTGT
>CALAJK010000036.1 GCA_937922795.1 uncultured Anaerolineae bacterium | reverse complement strand
GGCTGGATCGGCTGATTCTGGCGCAGATGGGCGACGCGCTCTCACGCACCCAGGTGCAGGCCTTGATCAAAGAGGGGCGGGTGACGGTGAACGGCGTGCGGGCGAAGCCAGGCGTCAAGCTCAAGGGCGGCGAGCAGGTGCAGGTGATCATCCCGCCGCGCCCAACCCAGGCCGGTGTGCAGCCGGAAGCCATCCCCCTGTCCGTGCTGTACGACGATGATGACATCGCCGTCATTGACAAACCCGCCGGCATGACGGTGCACCCTGGCGTAGGCAACGAGACCGGCACGCTGGTGAGCGCGCTCCTGGCGCGCTGGCCGGACATCGCGCAGGCTGATCCAGAGGAAAAGCGAGCGGGCATTGTACACCGGCTGGACAAAGACACCAGCGGGCTGATGGTGATCGCCAAGCATGACCGGGCGCGCCGCCGGCTGATGGCTCAGTTTCAATCGCGGACGGTCGAAAAAGTCTATATCGCCCTGGTCGAGCGCGCGCCGCAAACGCGCACAGGCAGGATTGAAGCGCCGATCGGGCGCGATCCGCAGCAGCGCAAGCGCATGGCGGTGATCCGCGGCGGCCGGCCGGCCGTCACCGAGTATGAAGTTGTGGATAGTCAGCTCAAGGGCGACCGAGCGCTGCTGCGTGTCCGGCTGCTGACCGGCCGCACCCACCAAATTCGCGTGCATCTGGCGTTCATCGGCTGTCCCATCGTGGGCGATACAGTCTATGGTTTTCGCAAGCAGCGGCTAGGGCTAAAGCGCCATTTCTTGCACGCGGCAGAGCTGGCCTTTGACCATCCGACTTCAGGTCAGCGGCTGCGGTTCGAGTCGCCGCTGCCGGCTGGCTTGCAAGAGATGTTGGCCAAGCTGCGCGAGCCCTAAAATTCTACGGTACAATTAAACCTGTGTGCCCATAACCTGACCTCGTGAGGATGATGCCCCATGCGTGAAGTGACAATCGCCGTCGTGCAGATGAAACCTCGGCTGGGCGAAGCCGAGGAGAATCTGGTCAAGATGACCGAGATGGTATCCAGGATCGCCTCGCAGCAGAAGGTTGATCTGATCGTGTTCCCGGAGCTGATCACCAGCGGTTATGAGCTGGGTGTGCGCTTCACCGAGCTGGCGCAGCGCGTCCCTGGTCCGACCATCAACCTGATGGCGCAGCGCGCCAACGAGTACGGCGTCTACATCGCTTTTGGCATCGTCACTAAAGAGCGCGTTGAAAGCGTCCTGTACAACTCGGCGATTCTGGTTGGCCCGGATGGCGAGCTGCTGGACGTGTACAACAAAATTCACCTGCGCGGCGAAGAACGAATGGCCTTCCGCGAGGGGTATAAGCTGCCCGTCATCCCCACCGAGGTGGGCAACATCGGCTTGATGATCGGTTATGATCTGGCGTTTCCGGAAGTAGCGCGCAGCCTGGCGCTGGATGGGGCAGAAATCCTGTGTGTGCTGGCCAACTGGGAAGCGGCCAACATGGATGAATGGAAGACGTATGTGCGGGCGCGGGCGTATGAAAACTCGTTGTTTGTCGCGGCGGCTAACCGCGTGGGCGAGGATGTGACGCTGAACTTCGGCGGCGAGAGTATGGTGGTGGGGCCGCGCGGCCAGATCCACGCTTCGCTGGCGGGCGAGACCGATCCGGAGACCGGCGCGCCCTTGGAAGGGTTTGCCGTCGCGCGCGTTGACCTGGACGATGTGCGCAAGTACCGCGAGGAGTTCCAATTCGTCCAGATGCGTCAGCCAGCGATGTATAAGGCGTTGGTGCGCAAGTATTAATCGGCGGCTTCACTGAGCAGCGCGGGCGCGATGCCGTACATCTGGCAGGCAGCAGACGTCCTGAGAGTAGCACTTGAGGATTTTGTCGGTCGCTGGGGTGAGCGATCTCTACGAGTGAACGCGCCTCAAATCGCTGATTAGTTGCCAGACAATATTGTAACGGTTTATAATATTGACCGCTGGATGGTCTTGCAGGAGGGGGGAAAAGAATGTTCGCTGAGTTCCGCAAGTTCATCATGCGGGGCAATGTCCTGGACCTTGCCGTCGGTATCATCATCGGTGCGGCGTTCACTGGGATTGTGAATTCGCTGGTCAACGACGTGCTCATGCCGCCCATCGGTCTGATCCTGGGCGGCGTTGATTTCTCCAACATTTTCATTCCGTTGAAAGATGGATCCCCCGCCGGGCCCTATGCGACCTTGAAAGCCGCTCAGGATGCGGGGGCAGTGACACTAAATGTAGGTCTGTTCATCAATGCGCTCATCAACTTCTTGATTGTGGCGTTCGTAGTATTTCTAGTGGTGCGGGCGTTCAACCAGATGATGGAGCAGTTCTCCAAGAAGAAAGAAGAGGCGCCGGCGGCCCCCGCTGGCCCGACCACCGAGGAGCGGCTGGTGAATGCGCTGGAGAAGCTGAACCAAGTGCTGGAAAAGCAATAACTCGTTTTTAGCCACATGAATATCGCTCAAGCTGTGCGGAGTTTCATCGACTCCGCGCATCTGTGAGTCGGGATGATGGAGGTGGATGTCCATGCCTAATGGCGCTGAACCGTCGCCTCGCGTCGCTATTATCGTCTTTGGGCTGGCTGCGCTGGCGATCATCGGTGGGGGCGCGCTGCTGCTGTCCACACGGCCGCAGCCGGCGCGCATCACCATCGTGCCGCCCATGCCGACCAGGACGCCCGCGCCGACTCCAACGCCAGGCCCGATCACTGTATACGTCACAGGGGCGGTGGCTCGGCCTGAGACGCTGCTGACGCTGCCGCCGGGCAGCCGAGTGGCCGACGCGCTGGCAGCCGCGGGCGGGGCTGATGCGGCGGCAGACCTGACGCGGGTGAATCTGGCAGCCATCCTGCGCGATGGCGATCAAGTGCATGTGCCAGCGAGAGATCAAGCGGTCGTTTTACCTACGCCGTCGGGCGGCCAGATCGTGAATGTCAACCAGGCAACGGCTGAAGAACTGTCGCAACTGCCTGGCATTGGGCCGGGGTTGGCTGCGCGCATCGTGGCCTATCGGGAGGCGAATGGGCCATTTGCCGATCTCAACGCGCTGGACGCAGTCGAGGGCATCGGGCCAGTGCTGCTCGAAAAGTTGAAGGATCTGGTCACATTTGATTAGGCGTCAGCCGATGCGCTGGCCGGTGGCGGCATCGAAGAACAGCAGCGCTTCAGGCTGAAGCGCGCACTGAACGGTCGCGCCGATCTCCACCGGCTGGTCGAGCGGCGCGACCAATGACCACTGCTCTCCGGCCAGATGCACCGTGATAAGCTGACAGCGCTCAGCGAACAGCGGCAGGACGCGATCTACCACGCCGTAGACGCCGCCGGAATGAAGATGTATATTTTCAGGCCGAACAGCCGCGATAACCTGCGCTCCGTTCGGCAGGTCGCGTCGCAGCGCGAAGCCGCCGAAGTTTTTGCCGTACCAGCGGCCATCGTCTACGCGGCCTGGAAACAGATTGATCGGGTTGGCGCCGATGAACGAGGCGACGAAGAGATTCACCGGATTGTGGTACAACTGCTGATAAGTCCCTGTTTGCTCCAGGCGGCCTTCGCGCATGACCGCGATCCGATGGGATAAGGCGACGGCTTCCACCTGATCATGAGTCACATAGATCGAGGTGACCGGGAAGGTGTTCAGCAGACGCTTGAGTTCGACGCGAGCTTCAGCCCGATAGCGAGCGTCGAGATTGGCGAACGGCTCATCGAACAACAGCACCCGCAGGTCGCGCGCCAGCGCCCGGGCGATGCCAACCCGCTGCTGTTCGCCGCCAGAAAGCTGAGGCGGCCGGCGGTCGAGGAGCTGATCCAGGCCGATGCCGGTGATTTTGGCGATACGCCTGAGACGTTCGGGGACTTCGCGCTCGCGCTGGCGCAGCTTTAAAAAGAAGCCGATATTGCGGCGCGCCTCCCAGTGTGGGATCAGGGCGCCTTCCTGAAAGACCATGCCAACACCGCGCTCACGGATGGGGATTTCGCGTAGATCGACACCGTCGTAAGAGACTGTGCCGCTGTCTGGTTCTAGAATGCCAGCGACCAGCCGCAGCAGGGTGGATTTGCCACAGCCAGATGGGCCGAGGACGGCCAGCATATCGCCAGAGGCGATCTTGAGCGACAGATCGCTGACGGCAGTTACGCTTTGGGCCGCGCGGCCGTCTTCCGGTTCAAAACGTTTGGTCACGTGCTCCAGCGCAATCGTCGTCATGCACGTCGCCTCATCATCCTCGGCGTCTATTGTAGCGCGGTCTGGTCTGGTCATCAGGCTGCGGCTTGCGGTTTGGGCAGGCTGCGACTACCATCGAACCGTGATTGAACGCTCCCAGAGGTGATCCCTGAGCTATGGATGTAATTGATCTGCGCAGCGATACGGTCACCTGGCCGACTGAAGCGATGCGCCAGGCTATGGCGTATGCGCCCGTGGGCGATGATGTCTACGGGGAAGACCCGACCGTGAACGCGCTGGAGGCTGAGGCCGCCGCCCTGCTGGGCAAAGAAGCAGGGTTGTTCGTCGCCAGCGGCACGATGGGGAACCTGACGGCGGCACTCACCCACTGTGGTCGCGGCGATGAGATGATCGTCGGCCGGGAAGCGCACATGTTTCGTTATGAAGCTGGCGGCTCAGCCGCGCTGGGTGGGATCCATCCGCATATCCTCGACGTGCAGCCCGACGGCACACTGCCGCTAGAGGCGATTCGCCGCGCTATCCGCGGCGATAACGACCACTTCCCGCGCACACGGCTGATCTGCCTGGAGAACACCCAGGGAACGATCGGCGGCATTCCGATCACCGCAGAATATACAGCGCAGGTGGGCGCGCTCGCCCGCGAGCACGGCCTGAAACTGCACATTGACGGCGCGCGCATTTTCAACGCGGCGGTGGCGCTGGGCGTGCCGGCCAGCCAACTGGTGGCGGACGCAGACAGCGTGTCGTTCTGTCTGTCGAAGGGGTTATGCGCGCCGGTTGGGTCGGTGTTGGTCGGGTCGCACGCCTTCATCCGCCGGGCGCGCCGGGTGCGCAAAAGCCTGGGAGGCGGGATGCGTCAGGCGGGCGTCCTGGCGGCTGCTGGTCTGGTCGCCTTGCGCACCATGATCGACCGGCTGGTGGAGGATCATGCCAATGCCTGCGCTCTGGCCGAGGGGCTGGCGGCGCTGCCCTATATCGAAATTGATGGGTCGCGCGTGCGAACCAACATGGTATTCTTCGATCTGGCGCAGGATGCGCCGATCGCGCCAGCGGCCTTGGCCGACCGTCTGCGCCATGAGTACCACATCCTGCTGCGACCGTACCCGGGTTATACCCACAAATTCCGCGCTGTCACCCACTACTGGGTGACGCGAGCGCACATCGAACAGACGCTTGAGGCGATGCGCGCGCTGCTCACATGAGGGCCTATGAGTTCACCGGCTTTCCCGCCACAGTTCGACGATGAGGAGTACGAGTCGCCGTTCCGGGATCGGCCTGCGCCTGTGCGCGAGCCGGTGTCGTATCGCGGCGCAGCCAGCGACCCGGTCTTTGGCTATCTGGTCGCGATTGCGCTCAGCCTCGGCTTAGTGCCGCTCATCCCCGATCAAGCCGACCTGCGCTATGTCATCATCTGGGGCGTCATGGCCGGGTTTGGGGTGCTGTCGTGGCTGCTGGGCGATATGCCGCGCATCGGCCGGGAGACGCCCGAAAACCTAGCTTGGGGGGTCATTTTCGGATTGATCGTAGGCGTGCCGCTGCTGATGGTAGGCGGCGAGACGCTGCACGAAACCGCCAGACGCCTGTTTGTGAATATGAGCGTCGGCGCGGCTGCGGCGTTTCTGATATTTGTCATGCCACTGGCCGAAACGCTGTTCTTCCGAGGACTGCTCCAAGCCGGCCGTCCGTTCTGGCTGGTGGGCGCGCTGGCCAGCCTGTGGTCGATTCTGGTCTTTTTCCCCCTGTTAGATGTAGGGCGCTTTCCAGCGGTGGCGGTGGTGATCGGCGTGACGCTGGTGTTGATGAACCAGATTTATGGTTATGTATGCCAGCGGAATGGTTTGGCGGCGGCCTGGTTGTGCCAGATCGTCGTCAATCTGGCGGTGCTGTTTGTGCCGTTTCTGTAGTGCACACGTTTCGCCGGGCGATAGGTCGGGTGGTATAATCCCGCCTGTCCACCTGTGAGCCGCCAAAGGTTTGCCATGTCCGACCAGCCGCTCGTGACCAACCTCAGCTCCGATCATCTCAAGACGCTGTACCACATCACGCGCACGATGAATTCCAGCCTGGAATTTGACGAGGCGCTCAATAATGTGATTGATGCCGTGATGCAGGTGACCAAAGCAGAACGCGGCGTGTTGATGGGCGTGGATGAAGCGACCGGCCAACTGCGGATGCTGGTGGCGCGCGGTGTGTCCGGAGAAAAACTGGCGCAAGAAGAAGCCTACAGCACCACCATCGTCAACCAGGTGATCGCCACCCGCCAGCCGCTGCTGACCAACAACGCCATGTTTGACAATCGCATCAATCCAGGACAGAGCATCATCATGCGCGGGCTGCGGGCTATCCTGTGCGCGCCTATGATGGTGCAGGACCGGCTTGTGGGCGTGATATATGTTGATACGTCTATGCGCGCCGGCAATTTCACCGAGCATGATCGCGACCTGCTGAGCGCGGTCGCTGGGCAGGCGGGCATTGCTTTGGAGAATGCGCGCCTGTACAGTGTGGCGGTGGAAAAAGGCCGCCTAGAACATGAGCTGAAACTGGCGCGTGAACTCCAGCAGGGGCTGCTGCCGCGACGGCTGCCTCAAATGCCTGGGTATGAGCTGGCGGCGGTCTGGCAGTCTGCGCGCGAGATGGCCGGCGATTTCTATGACTGCTTTCTGCTGGATGCGGATCGGATGGGGATCGTCGTCGCGGATGTGTCAGACAAAGGCGCGGCGTCGGCCATGTTCATGGCAGTCGCTCGCAGCATGATCCGCAGCCATGCCTTCGCCGGTATGTCTCCCTATGAAACGCTCAGCCGCACCAATGATCTGATCCTGGATGATGCTGAGAGCGGCATGTTCGTCACTGTGTATTACAGCATATTTCAGAGTGATGGGCTGAGCATTCACATCAACGCTGGCCATAACCCGCCGCTGTTATGCCGGGCTTCGACAGGTGAAACAATTTATATGCCCCGCGGCGGGCGCGCCATCGGCTGGTTTCCGGAAAATCCGCTGCGCGAGATCCAGATGCAGCTCCAGCCAGGCGATGTGATGGTGCTGTATACTGACGGTTTGACGGACGCGGAGAACCCTCGAGGGGAGAATTTTGGCGAGGAACGCCTAGCAGCGGCCGTGCTGGAAGCGGCGAGCTTGCCGGCTGAAAATATTCTGAACCACATCATCGCCTGTGTTGAGACCTTCGGAGAAGGCGTCCCGCCATTTGATGACTTGACGTTGGTGGTTGTGCGTTACACTGGCTCGTGAAAAACGCCGGGAGGCGTACAAGGTATGAGTCTCTTGTCCCGTGTTTACCTGGTGCTGCTGACAGCCCTGTTGATCATCTTCGTCACCCTACTTTTGATCTCGCCCGATACGACCATCATCGGCTGGGGTTGGGGGATCGCCCAGCAGTCGCCAGTGCTGCGTATTGTGGCAGCCGGGTTGATCAATGTGCTGCTGCTAGCGCTGTTGTATCTCCAAATTCGTCCGTCTGCTCGCGCCTCGGTGGATGGGCTTGAGATGCGCGCTTCAGGGACGATCACCGAAGTTAGCGTGGAGTCGGCGCGAGAGCGCATTCTGCGGGTCGTCCGTGATGTCCCTGACGTCGTGTCGGTTGAGGCGGCGGTCAAATCGATTCGTGGGCGCGCCGATGTGGACTTGCAGGTGGTGGTGCTGGGCGACGAGGTGCGTCTGCCAAAGAAGCAGCAGGAGATCAGCCGCGCGCTCAAGCAGGTCATCTATAAACAGCTTGGGCTCAGGTTGGCCGGCCGGCCGCGCGTCCATCTACGACTGTACAGCGAGACTCCGGTGTCGAAGCCGGCGCCTGCGCCAGCGTATTCAAGCGGCGAAACCGTGGCAGCCCCAGCAGGCGTTGACACGCTGTTGATCACGCCGCCCGCTTCACCGTTGCCTATCCCGCCACAGCCTGTTGTGCCGCCGCCGGCTGAGTTGGTTGGCGGCCAGCCAGAGGCGCCCATAGGTGCGCTGAAGCCGGCTGAGCCGGTCGCGCGTGAACCGTGGGATGCGCCCGATGTGGACACGATCAATCTAGCGGAGCCAGTGCGAGTCGCCGCCGGTGATCGGTCGGCGGTTGAGGAAACTTCGGCTGATCTGGCGGACTTGGTGGCTCAGGCCAAAGCGACGGCTGAGCCGGAGCCAGCGGAAGAATTGAACCTTGACCTGGAAAGCGAACTGGCCCACGCTGATCTGGATGAACTTGTTGAGACCAGCTCGGATGCTGTGAGCGAAGATGCAAAGGCGGCGGACGATCTGTCAGATACTGCGGACCAGCCAGACGAATCAGAGACGCCGAAGACGACGTAGAGCCGCAGTCAGCTAAGTATATCCCAACTTTTCGCAAATATCCCAAACCCGTTTAAAAGGACGTGAAAATCACTGAGAACCGGACACAAATCCGTGGTGAAGGGAGAAGCCATAAGCGGCGAACAAACACCTGACGAAGGGGGGTAAATCCCCGTGTTCCTCAAGGTGCCGCTCTAAAATGGCATGGGTCGCCAGGAGATCGAGCAAGCGCTGTAAGCCGCGGGTCAAGATCAGTTTGCCCAGCGGTCGGTTCGCCCAAGGCTCCCAGCCACTTAAGTGCGCCAGCAAGTGGACTTGCCAGTGGTCGAGGGTCAAGCCGAGATGGAACAGGAAACCCGCAGCCACCCAGGCACAGGCCACCAGGGTGCGGATGGCTTCGAACGCCAGCATCCGCACCTGCTCCACGCCGAAACAGGTCTTGACGAATTTGAAGGTGTCCTCGACCGACCAGCGGCGGCGGTAGAAGCGGAAGCTGCGCATCGCACTGGCGGCATCGCCCACCGGCCAATCAGTCAACAAGTACCAGGGCTGATGGACGGCGTTGACGATTTGGGTCTGGACTAGCCAGACGGGCTTGGTTTGCTGATGGTCGGTGGGATGGCAGACCCGCAGCGGCACGGCGGACAGCCGGGCCGTTACGCGCTGGCGTTTCGAACGGGATTGCCCAACCAGGCGCGCGTCCAACTCGGTTTCGACCTCTGCCAGGGGCTGTAAATGGGCGAAAGTCGCATCGAGATAGCGCTCTTCCCACACCCCCTGACGGTTCTGCCACAGGACAATCCGCTCCTGGTGATAGAGCCGAACCACCAGATGGCTGCCCGGACACGACCAAATCTGCCACCAGACGTCGTCGTTGTCAAAGCCCCTATTCATCACCCACGTCTTTGTCCCGCCATAGCCCTGCAAACTGGTCTCAGTGGTCGCAATCGCCCGCGCAATTTCTCGGTTCTCACTCTGGAAATCCGGCTGCTGGCTGCTGAACAGGTGATGATACAGCAGTCCCCGCTGTTCCCCCGCCCCCAGCCCCAAGACATTGACACTGCGGTAGCCATTGACCAGCTTGCCGTCCAGCCCCTTCACCCGCATCAGCCCTTCCTGGGCTGTCGCCCCCGCGCGCCGCAGCTCCATCCCATCCAGCACCAGCGTCAGGTCCGCTTCCCCCCGCAACCTGGCGATCGCTTCTTCACGCAGCACTGCTGTCAGGCTGTCGGCATCTAACTGACTGCGCTTGGTACTCTCCCCTTTGACCATCCGCCGCACCCGTTTCTCAGCCCACTGGCTGCGGGCCAGTTGGGGGGGAAAACGGGCAATCCGCTAGGCGCACAGACTGTCGCTGCCGATAATTCCCTGGATGACCTCGGCAAACGTCGTTTTCGTGCGCTGGTCACCCATCAGCGTGTCAAAGGCCGCTAAATACACCTGATATTGATCCCATGCTTCACTGCGCAGTGCCATGGCTCACCCTCCTCTTGCCTGTCTCCCCCTGATTATAGCTTGTCAACCCTTTATGTCTGGTTCTCAATATGTAACAGTTGACCATCTAACGGAATCGGTTAGAATAAATCAAGTATGAGCGCTCATAGCTCAGTGGATAGAGCATCGGTCTTCGGAACCGACGGTCGGGGGTTCGAATCCCTCTGGGCGCGAAAAACAGATATCATTCCACGCAATCACACCCTGCTTGAGCCTGCAAGCATGTCCAAACGTGTGGGCATTAGAGCAGACATTATCACGGTAGAGCGGCATGGTTACACGACCAAGACAGTTGTGTAACCATATTACGTAGCCCTCAAAATCCGCCCCCAACCGCCTGCAACTCGCACTGCAGCGGTATCCAGAATGAATGATTCGAGATGTCAACTAAGCATTTAACCACCGTGGCGGCGGCGAGATGACACCAAGCGTTCTTACGTCGTCTCTAAGCCTACCGATAGCTGGAGTACCGGTGAGAACTTCATCGTTGATACACCCTGAGCCAGCTAAGGGATCCGGACAATTAACCGTCCGGATCAATGCATTTCAACCCAAGTACGCTGACGGCTTGAACGTGATAGAACTCTGTCAGAATTATGATTTAACGTATAAGCCCTACGCCTTTCAGCATTTCGCCTTGACCCAATGCGCGTTTCTTGTTAGACTTTCGGTCATTCTGAGGCCAGCCCCATTCGTCTAGAGGCCCAGGACGTAGCCCTCTCAAGGCTAAAACAGGGGTTCGATTCCCCTATGGGGCAACAATCGCTCGTCTCCCCTTGGGACGAGCGATTTTAGTTTCTCTAAATACATCAAGATCTCCTTGGTAAGGCACAACCAACCGACCTCAAGAGCTGTGCGTATCCGGTCTTTGAATCCCATCTCACACGTTCTGTGTTATAACTGCATCAGTCGAATGACCCGGGGGCACGATGGCTAAACACTATCGCTATCTTGATATCATCACTGCCACTTTTGTAGCAGTGTTGTTGATCAGCAACCTGCTCAGCAGCGCGAAGATCATCGATCTTGGCGTGCGCATCGGCACGATCGATCTTATCTTCGATGCGGGCACGTTAGTGTTTCCAATTTCTTACATTTTCGGAGATATTCTTACAGAAGTTTACGGCTATCAAAGGTCGCGACGCGTGATCTGGATGGGGTTTTTCGCCACTGCGCTGCTGGGCGTCACCGTGTGGGTCGCTGGCAGGTTGCCAGGCTATCGCGAGTGGGAGCAGACTGCTGGACAAGCAGCCTATGACGCCATCCTCGGGGGTATTTCCGGCCTGATCGTCGCCAGTTTGGCCGCTTACTGGATCGGCGAGTTCAGCAACAGCTACGTTCTGGCAAAGATGAAAATCGCAACGCGTGGACGCTGGTTGTGGTCGCGCACAATCGGGAGTACGCTGGTAGGACAGGCGGCCGATACAGTCACCTTTTTCGGGATTGCTACGCTGTTTGGAGTATTTCCAGTCACAGCAATGATCTCATTAATTATCGCTAATTACATACTGAAGCTTGGTGTAGAAGTGGCTTTCACACCTTTGACTCTCACTGTGGTGAATGCATTGAAACGCGCTGAAGACGAGGACATCTTCGACATTGACACCCAATTTAATCCATTTCGCCTGTGAAATCAGCGTTAAGCTGGTCAATAATCAACAGGAGCGGCGCTTATGAGTGTTCGTGGTCGCAGTCAGCCTCTTACTTTCCGGCAAGAAGAAGTCGGATATGTTATGGAGCGCTGGCGCGCGGTTGAGTCTTGCTCACTGGTTGGAGTTGGTAGCGTTGGCAAGTCGAATTTACTCCAACATCTCGTGGACCCTAAAACACAAGCCTACTACATGAAGGATGTCGCCCAAGGCAAGCTTTTTCGTGCCATCATCATCGACCCCAATATGCTGGGGCCGCTGCCAAGCGGCGGCGAGACCCATGAGCAGTTTCGCTGTTGGGCGGGCTATGAGCTGATGATGCACCGTTTGTTCCTAGCTTTATACCCGTTTGATATGCTTCCAGCAGATGAAGCCCGATTATTTTACGAGACCTATCAGGCGCTGCAAGACGGCTCAAACCCACTTTTTGCGTATATAGGGCTGCGCTACTTTGAACTTGGTCTTGAACTCTTCATGAAACGCGATGTGCAAATCGTTTTCATGTTCGATGAGTTTGAGGAGCTAGTTCGGCAGATGCCGGTCAAGTTTTTCATCACGCTGCGCGGCCTGCGCGATGCTAATAAGCGACTACTCTCGTACCTGACATTCAGCCGATCAACTATTCCAGAAATTATCGATCGGTTTAATCTCCCACCTCTAGATTTTGAGCCTTTTGGTGAGCTGTTTACGGACCATATCTACTTCGTAGGTCCATACAATGACGCCGATGCGCGCGCAATGATCCAGCAGTTGATGCAGCGCGCAGACCGGCAGTATGATGATTACGCGGTCAATTTCCTGCTGTGGGCTACTGGCCGCTTCGCCGGCCTTTTGCGCGCCACATTTCGATCCCTAGAGGCATTTGAGCTGTTGGAGTCGCATACACTAATTACTGAAGCAGATCAACTTGCGCGCCAGATTGCAAATCAACCGGCTGTCCGTACAGAGTGCCTCACGATCTGGAACAGTCTGAGTTCGACCGAGCGCGACATTTTGAGGGAGCTGTGTAAGACAGATCCTCGTCTCGATATCAACGATTTGCGCCTCAAGGATGCCTTCACCGTTCTCATCAAGAAAAAGCTGGTACGCGCTCAGCCGAACCGCGTAATGGTTGAGCCACCCCTGTTCGCCTTGTTCGTCAAATCGAATCCTGATCAAAAGTGATATGGGCAGCGTCTTCGTCCAGCGTCAAGCAGGCACAAATTCCCTAGCTCTTGCTGACATATGATTTTGTAGCTAACCCGATGTGCAAGTTTTTCTAAGCCAGGGAGACTTCGGTAGGATTTGGGTGTCTGAAATCCAAAACTCCAGCCGAGGTCTCCTGAAATGGATATTACCACATTCATGATAACAGTCTACTGCTTCATTGATGATTGGCTGAAGGATCAGCGCATCCGGCAACGCGGACCGCAACCAACGCTGAGCGACAGCGAGGTGCTGACGATGGAAGTGGTCGGTGAATTTTTGGGCATCGATGATGAGGTGTCGCTCTATCGTTACTTTCGGCGTCACTGGGCAGCGTGGTTCCCGTGCCTGTGTGCGATCGATTGCACGACTTACACGCGGCAAATGGCGAATTGGTGGCGGGTGAAGGAACTGCTGTGGCAAGCGGTCTTGCAGCAGCTCACGTACGACCCACACTTGGCGTTTGTGGACAGCTTTCCGGTTCCGGTGTGCCGCTTCGCTCGTGTCTACCGCTGCCGCAAGCTGCGCGGGCTGGCCGCATTCGGTTATGATGAACTTGCCAAACAGACCTACTATGGCTTGCGCGCTCACGTGCGGGTCTGCTATCCGGGCATGATTGTGGCGTTGGAACTGACCCCTGCTCACGTGCACGACACAATAACCGTCGAAGACCTGACCAAGCAGTTCACAGGCGTGCTGCTGGGCGACCGCAACTACTGGTCGCCCAAGCTGACCACACGTTTGCAGACGCACAATGTCACGCTGCTCGCGCCCTACAAATCGTCGCGGCGTCAACAACAGCCCTATCCTTACTGGCTGACCAACCTGCGTCGCCGCATTGAAACCGTATTCGGGCAACTCGTCGCTCGCTTTCATGCCAAGCAGATGTGGGCACGCGATGTTTGGCATCTCTGTTCGCGCTGGTTGCGTAAGATTCTCAGCCATACTTTCGCCGTTTATTGTTGCCAGCAGCAGAAGCTTGACTCCGCGCTGGCTTTCGACCGTTTGTTATCTCTTTGAAACCCGCACATCGGGTTAGCTAGATGGGGCTGGGCCAACATGAGCGAACCCTACAAAATACCGGCCCAGGCGCAGTCAGTGGAAATGATCGTCAATCGATCGCGCTTCATCGCCGCAGCCGCTCACGCGCCTACAGTTGAGGCAGCTCGGCAGTTCATCGGGGAGCGGCGCTCCCTGATGCCAGATGCGCATCACCACGTCTATGCATTTCGAGTTGGTTACGGCAGCTCTGTAATCGAAGGTATGAGTGATGATGGAGAGCCAGCCGGTACTGCCGGGCCGCCCGTGTTGAGCGTGCTGCGGGGCGTCGAAATTGGGGATATCGTCATCGTGGTCACTCGCTACTTCGGCGGTATCAAGTTAGGAACTGGCGGTCTGGTACGCGCGTATACCGACGCTGCTCGCGCTGTGCTAGCTCAGCTTCCTACCCGCCTCAAACTCGACCTGAAAACGCTCGGATTCGATGTCCCCTACTCACTCTACGAATCAGTCCGGCGCCTGATTGCTACCTGTCAAGGGGAAGTCCAGGATGAAATCTTCACCGATGAGGTGACTATCATCGCTTGTTTCGCAGCCCAAGAGGTGCCAGGTTTCACCCGGCGCTTAGAAGAGCTCTCTGCTGGCGCGATTAAGCCCGTAGCGCTTTAACTGTCAGTTTTGCTTATCTCACGTGCGATATGGGCGCGGACCTCGGCCAGCAGCGAATGCCGTGGATCCAACCGCTCAGCGCGCGCCAGAAACGTCCGCGCAGCATCGTATTGGCCGTTATCAAACAAATATCTTCCGGTCAGCGCAAGCAGACCGACGTGATTGGGATGTTTCCTCAGCCCTTTGTTAAGATAATCTAATGCCAGATTTTGTTCATCCATTTCCCAAAGCAGTCGTCCTAGCATCAGCAGTATTTCAGGGTGATCGGGAAGCTGCTTTTGGCCGTCGAGCAGTACATCAAGCGCATCGTCTCGCTCCTGCCAGCGGTCATAGGCGCTTGCAAGCGCCACATACCCCGGCGCAAAGTGCGGCGCCCGCTCAACCACTTCCTCCAAAAATTCAACTTCCTGAGCTGCCAACGTCGCGCCCGCATTAATTCGATCTTCGATCTCACCAAATCTGGCTTCAAATTCTGGATCAGCCGCCATCGACATCAATCGCTCAATATCGACCAGCAGCTCATCATCCTGGATCATGTCGCGCGCGACTTCGAGCTGCTGCTCGGCTCGATCATAGGCTTCATCTAACAGATAGAGGCTGGCCAGACTGAGTCTGAGCCTAACCCGTTCTGGGAACTGCTGGATCATCGTCTCAAGGATGCGTTCCGCCGGGCTGACATCGTCAAGAATATACAGCGCTTCCACTAGGGTTTGCGTGCGCTGCCCCAAGGTATCTTGTGAAACAAGTTGATGAAATGCTGACCAGAGCTGCGGAGACCGCAGTTCTAATAACAAACTGCACCACTGGTACAGGCTGTCGACATCATCAGGCCGAAGCGCTACAGCCTTCTCGTAAGCCTTTGCTGCTTCTTGCAGCAGCGAGAACTCGTTTGGCTTGTCCTGCGGCTCAATCAGAATGAACTGCTCGATAAACTCTATGTCGCCCAACACGCGCAATCGCGGCGCAGAGGCGTAGGGAATCCCGGCCACCTGAAGCGCCGATAGGCGATCGCCATAGTTGAGGAATACATCAGCAGAACCGCTTCCTTGTTTAATTGCGCGCTGTAACGTGAAGATCGCTGCCGGATACTCGCTCTGCCTCCAGTAGAGATCAGCCAGGGTGAGCCAACCAGCATCCGAGCTGAGATCGCTGTCCAAAACGCTTTCAAGCAAGTTTACGGCTTGTTCGGAGTAGCCAAGCGGGTATATCGCACGACTTAAGTTTACAGCGGCGGCGATAGAGTTCGGGAACCGTTCGATGAAATCATCCAGTTTTGGTAGTAGCGCCTAATTGATTAGTTCAAACTGTGGGCTGAGCGCCCGGCTGAAAGCGTGCGCCGCTGCCCAGGCGCCGAATTCAGCGCTCGCCTCAGCAATATTCAGCAAACGATCGAAGTCTGCCTCGCTAGAAATGGGCGGCCAGAGTTGACCCCATAAGTGGAGATAGAGCTTGAGTTCCCAATCAAAAAGGCGTTTCAAAAGTTCATCTAAACCCTGGTCTGGCGCTGAAGTGTAAAATTGAGCGGTCGGCAGGCGCTTTCCCAGCTCAAGGAATGAGGCGATCTGATCGGCGATAGAGGGCAGCGTTTCCACGAGGTGAGCGATGCTGGGCGCGTCAACATGAGTCTCGAAAGTTTCATCGGACTCGCTT
>CALAJK010000035.1 GCA_937922795.1 uncultured Anaerolineae bacterium | reverse complement strand
AGCTACTATACAGGTGAGGAATGGCGACAGATCGCATGTGCTTCTCCAGGTTGGTTTCGTTTCGCAACTCAACCTTACTGGAAAATCGCTGGCTTTCCTACCCATTCCTCTCGCTCATCTGTTCAGTGTCCGGTGGCTAGTCATCTCTGTATCATTGGGTTCACACATTCAGAGGAGAGCTGAAAGATGCGTGTAAAGTTGCTGCTGGCGAGCTTGCTAGTGGTCATGGCCGCGCTGGGTCTGGGCATGGCTCAGGCTCAAGAAGCGGTCACTATCGAGTACTGGAACATCAACAATCAGGGCTTCGGCGGCCCGACGGTCGATCTGCTGGCTGAACGCTTCAAGACCGCTACCGGCGTGACGGTCGAGCCGCGCGTGCAGGAAAGCTACCCATCGCTGGTGCAGAACCTGGAGGCGCAGCTCGCCGCCGGCAACCCGCCGGATGTAGTGCAGATCGGCTGGCCGTACTTCGACTACGTCGCCAACAACCTGCCTTACATCCCGGTGGAGGAGCTGGTGGCCAAGTGGGGCGATGAAGCCTATCTGGCGCAGTTCCCCCAATCTGTCAAAGACCTGACCACTTTCGGCGACCAGATGGTGGGCATGGCCTACTCGCTGTCCAACCCGGTCATGTACTACAACGCCGACATGTTCGTGAAGGCCGGCCTAGACCCGGACAACCCGCCCACCACCTGGGAGGGCTGGCTGGAGATCGCGCCCAAGCTGAGCGAGGCCAACGGCGGCATCCCCGTGTTCAACTTCGGCTATGGGGCCGACAACTGGATCTTGCAGGCATTCATCGAGAGCAACGGCGGGCGGATGCTGGTCTGCGACAACGGCCAGTGGCGCACCGGCGTCGACTCGCCCGAAGCGGCGGCTGGCCTGCAGGCCTGGGCGGATGTGGTGCTGTCCAAGCAGTCGCTGAACGCGGGCTACAGCGACGCCACCCCGGCCTTCATCGCAGGCGAGACGGTGACTTACGTGTCCACCATCGCCGGCCGCGGCAACATCCAGAAGCAGGTCACGTTTGATCTGCGCGCCACCACCTTCCCGCAGTTCGGCGACAACCCAGTGCGCATCCCCGGCGGCGGCAACCTGCTGGTCGTGTTCGCCACCGACCCGACTCGCCAGCAGGCCGCCTGGGAATGGGTCAAGTACCTGACCTCGGTCGAGGGCCTCTCAGAATGGACGCGCGGCCTGGGCTACGTGCCGCTGTACGAGGCCGTGCTGGAAGAGCCGGCCTACGCCGAGTTCATCGCCCAGAATCCGATCCAGCAGGTGGGCAACAGCCAGCTTGACCGCATGGTGCGCTGGACTTCCTTCCCCGGCCCGAACGGCTTAGCGGCGGGCGAAGCGCTGTTCCGCGCCACCCAGGCGGCGCTGGGCGGCGAGAAGACGGCGGCGGAAGCGCTGGCCGAGGCTGCCGCCGAAGTCAACAAACTGATCGCTGGGCAGGCGTGCAGCCAGTAAGACTCCGCTTAACCTACTATCTACGTCTTCGTCAGTCCCCCTCGGCTTGCTCGCCCTGCGAACAGGACGAGGGGGGCTCCTCTAAGCGCCTTTTTGTTGGTATGATCAAAGGCGCTGCGGCTGCGGTCGAGCGCCGATTGTGTGAAGTTGAGGTGATGAAGGCAGATGGAAATCCAGCATGAAGCCGCTTTCAGCGCGCAGGTCGCCGCGCCGCCGGCGGCGTTCGCGGATACGGTACGCAAAGCGGCGCGCCGCCTGACACCCTACTTGTATCTAGCGCCGGCGCTCATCGCCATCGCCGTCTTCGTGTATCTGCCGCTGGCGCGCACGGTACAGCTCAGCTTCTACCAGGGCAACCTGCTCAACCCCACCCGGCTGTACGTCGGGTTCGGCAACTACCAGGAAATCCTCAGCAGCCCCATCTTTCATGAGACGCTGCTGCACAGCGCCTTGTACCTGTTCTTCTCGCTCATCGGTTCGGTGGTTGTGCCGGTGTCGCTGGCTTTCCTGACGCTCCAGCTCACCGACCGCGAGGTGGATTTTTACCAGTCGGTGCTGTTCGTGCCGACAGTCGTCGCTTTCAATGTGGTGGTGCTGATCTGGGCGTTCTTCTTCCTGCCCACCGGCGGCGGGCTGCTGAACAGCTTTTTAGCGCTGTTCGGCCAGCCGCCCAACGCCTGGCTGAAAGACCCAGTGTGGGCGCTGCCTTCCATCGCCCTCATCGCCAACTGGAAGCTGATGGGCTTTCACTTCCTGCTGGCGGTCGCCGGGTTGAAGGCCATCCCAAAAGAGTACCTAGAAGCCGCTTATGTCGACGGCGCTCACGGCTGGTCGCTGCTGCGCCGGATCGTGCTGCCGCTGTTCGCGCCTACCGGCCTGTTTCTGATCATCATCACCCTGATCACGTCGCTCGACGCCGTGTTCACGCCCATCCGCGTCTTGACCGAGGGCGGCCCCAACAATGCCACCAACAACATCATGTACGCCATCTACTCCGAAGGCTTTCGTTTCTTCCGCACTGGCCACGCGGCGGCGATCTCCGTCATCCTGATCGCCCTGTTCGGCGGGTTGATCTACTGGCAGTACCGCCTGCTCGACCGGAGGGTGGTCTATGACCGTTAAAGCCCGCCGCGCCGTCTGGACTTCCCGCTTCATCTTGATCCTGGCCACGCTGCTGGTGGCCGTGCCGCTGATCTACCAGCTCGGCATCAGTTTCAAGCAGCCGGACGAGGTGTTCAGCAGCGTGCTGTCGCCGTTCACGCTCAACCCTACCTTGAGGAACTACGAGGTCGTCATCCGCAGCGTGCCGATCCTGACCTATCTAGCCAACAGCGCCGCCTTCTCGATCGGCGTGACCGTCGGGCAGATTCTGTTAGCTGTCCCAGCCGCATACGCCTTCAGCTACTTCAACTTTCGCTTCAAAAACCTGCTGCTGGCGCTGGTGCTGGTCAGCCTGATGGTTCCGTTCGTGGTGACGTACATCCCCAACTATCTGCTGCTGGCGCAGTACAAACTCATCAATACGCTGCCGGGTTTGATCCTGCCGATGCTGGGGGTGTCGCTGGGCTTCGGCATCTTCCTGCTGCGGCAGCACTTCATGAGCTTCCAGCGCGAGATCATCGAGGCGGCCATGATTGACGGCGCGTCCTCCTGGCAAACGCTGACTTGGGTGGTCGCCCCGGCCAACATCTCGGCGCTGTCAGCGCTGGCGGTGTACATCCTCATCAACACCTGGAACCAGTTCATCTGGCCGCTGCTGATCGGCGGCGGTCGGCCTGAGGCCTACACGCTGACGGTGGGTGTGCAGATGTACTTCACCAATCCGGAAGGCGGCAACCGCTGGGGGTCGCTGATGGCAGCCTCCGTGCTGACCAGCCTGCCCACCATCATCGCCTATCTGTTCATGCGCAAAGGCATCCTGCGCACGTTCACCGAGGGCGCGGTCAAGGGCTGATAAGCCTGAACCTAGGACGATTACCTTGAAATCAATCTGGGGGTGGCTTTTCCGCTGGGCGCGCCGACGCGTGCCCCCACCTCATCACGGGCGCTGCCGCCGAAAGCTGGCTGATCCGCGACCCATCGGCTAACGGCATCCTGCTCACAACCGAGTCGGCCGGTTGACGGGCTGCCGACCGGCATCGCCTCAGCCTGTCACCGTGGGAAATTCGCCGGTGCTGGCGTTAGGATCCACCGGCAGCCATTCGTACAACTTCTGGCGCACAGCATCAGTGAGCAGCAGGTTGAAAGTCATGTGACCGGCAGCATCAGCGACTAACGTCGGGCGCATGATCAAAACGCCATCCGGTCGCAGGCCCAGCGACAGAAACGCCTGCCCGGTGCCGATCTGACGGGTCGTCGAGAAGCCCTCCACCGGCTGCAGCCGCCCCAATACGCGCGATAGTTCGTGCAGGCGCGGGCGCAGCGCCATCTCCAGCGGCCCATAGCTGGCCGAGATCGCAACGTAAGCGCCCTCTTTGCGCATGGCGACGATGCCCATGCCGGGCGATGCTGCGCTCTCTAGATACAGCACGCCGGTCTCAGCGTTGAAGGTTGCCTTGTCGAGCTGCTCATAATTGCGCATGATGCTTGCTCCGAAGTTCACAAATGACCCCGCATGGAGTATAACACAGATTCACGTCATCCCCATACCTATGTGAAGCATGGTACAATCGCGCTGCATAGAGTAATGAAAGACCGACGAGGAACGAAGCATGTTTTCATCTAAACGTGGGCTGGTTGTGACCATCGTGCTGGTCGGGGCGGCGGTCACCGCGGCGCTCCTGTTCATCCTGTCGGCGGCCTCGAACCAGACCGCGACTGGCGGAGTCAACACTGGTGTCGCTCTAGTCGAGGGCGGCGAGATCTTCGACGGCGTCACCGTCTATGATCCGCCGCAGCCGCTGCCCGACTTCACCCTCACCAGCCACACAAACGAGCCTTTCAGTTTGAGCGATCTGCGCGGCAAGGCCGTCCTGCTCTACTTCGGCTACACCCGCTGCCCTGACTTCTGTCCCTCCACCATGCTGGAGTTCAAACGGGTGAAAAAGGCTTTGGGCGAGCAGACGGATCAGGTCGCTTTCGTGTTCATCAGCGTAGACGGCGAGCGCGACACGCCGGAAGTCCTCGCCAACTTCATCGCCCGGTTCGACCCTGATTTCATCGCGCTGACAGGCGACGAGCCCACCCTGCGCCAGATCGGAACCGACTATAACTTGCAGTTCATCAAAGCTGAGCGCCCAGACTCGGACAACTATCTGATCGATCACACCGCCAGCAGCTTCTTGATCGATCCTGAAGGCCGCTTGGTCGAACGCTTCGCCTTCGGCACTGATGCCAGCGTGATCGCCGAGCAAATTCGGGCGCGGCTGGCGACCTAACGGCGCGGTTGAATGGTGGTCAGCACTTCATAGCTGATCGTATCCAGCCGCCGGGCGACGTCGTCGGCGGTGATGGTCGCGTCGCCCTGCGCGCCGATCAAGACCACCTCATCGCCAATGGCGACGTTCGAGATATGGCTGACGTTGATCGCCGTCTTCTCCATGCTGACTCGGCCCACGATCGGCGCGCGCTGACCGTGAACTAGCACTTCCCCCCAATGGTTGGGCGATCGCCGAAAGCCATCGGCATAACCGACCGGGATGACCGCAATCCGCTCCTCCTGCCTGGTAACATACGTATTGCCATACCCCACCGGATGGCCGGCCGGCAGCGTCTTGACCTGCGCTACGGACGTTTTCCACGTCAGCACCGGCCGGTACTCCTGCGACAGCGGCAGCCGCGGCGACGGCGACAGGCCATACAGCGCCAGCCCGACCCGTACCATGTTGAAATGGTTGTCTTTCGACGCCAATGTGCCGGCCGAGTTGGCGGCATGAATGTAGGCGAAGCTGAAACCGGATGCTCGCAGCGGCCGCAGCACTTCTTTGAACCCCCTGACCTGTTCGGCGGTATAGTCAGGGTCAACATCAGCCGATGAAAAATGGGTGTAGATGCCCTCAATGTCCAGGTTCTGCAGGTTCACAAGGTGACGAAAATACGTCAGCGCATCCTGCGCCAGCACCCCTAACCGCCCCATGCCGGTGTCAATCTTGACGTGCACGTGCAGCCGGCTGCCAAGTTCGCGGGCGGCACGGTCATAGGCGCGCGCCAGATCCAGGTCGTACAGCGTCACCGTGATCTGCTGGCGAATGGCGTGGCGCACCGCATACACGGGCGTATAGCCCATGACCAGGATCGGGGCATCCACCCCCGCCTCGCGCAGCTCCATCGCCTCCGCCATAGACGCCACGGCCAGATATTCCGCGCCGTTCAGCAGCGCTGTGCGGCTGACGGGCACAGCGCCATGGCCATAAGCGTTCGCCTTGACCACGGCCATCAATGCCACGTGATCCCCGATCCACCGTTTGACAGCGCGCACATTCCCCGCCAGCGCGTCGAGGTCGATCTCCACCCAACTGGGGCGCGCGGGATAGGCCAGCGCCAGCCGGTCATCTAACCGCGCCTCCTGGCGCGGCAGGGTCGCCCGGTCGTTCGGGTCGGCCAGCAGCGACTGAACCACCTGTTCCATTCGCGCCGCCGCGCCGCCGCACACCAACACGATGTCGCCCGCGGCGGGCATCACCTGGTTCTTCAGCACCGCCACCGTGTCTTGAACGCCGTAGGTCATATAAACCTGCGTGCGGTCTTTGCCCAAATCCAGCGCTGTGCGCCCAACCAAGGCCGCGTCATGACCGCCGGAGACGATCACATCGGCCACCTCCGCCGCCCGCTGGCCGACCGACCGGTGAGCATACTGGCTGTAGGAGCCGAGGTTCTCCATATCGCCCATGACGAAGATCACCCGCTGGCGGCGCTCTGGCGGCTGGTCAGCGCTCACCGCCTGCACCCAGTTGAGCGCCGCCAGCACCGATTGCAGCGTCGTGTTATACGTGTCATCGACCACTAGGCTGCCGTTCAAGCCGGCGTGTGGGTACAGTCTGCCCGGCAGATAGTCCATCTCGGTGATGGCTTTCAACGCATCATCCAGCGGGTTGACGCCGTAGTGCAGCCCCACCGCCAGGGCGGCCAGCACCGCGTAGAGCTGATGCTTGCCCAACAGCGGCGTCCAGCGGCCGACGTAGCGCTCGTTGCCACAGCGCAGATCAAACCCCGTCTTGGTCAGCCCGACGACCACGTTGTAGGCCATCAGATCGGCGCCGAATCGCTCCATGCCCACCGTCAGCACACGGGCGCGGGTATGGGTGGCCATCGCGCGCACGGTGTCGTCATCGTAGCTGAGCACGGCCAGGCCGGTGGGCAGCAGCCGTTCGACCAGCACCTGCGTCTCGCGCACCACTTCTTCCAGGCTGCCGAAGGCGTCCGTGCGCGAATAGCCCACGTTGGTGATCACGCCCACGTCTGGGCGCGCATACTGCACCATCTCAGCCATTTCGCCCGGAAACTTGGGCGACAGTTCCAGGATGACGAACTGGTGCTCCGGCGTCAAATGCGCCAGCGTCAGCGGCAGCCCCAGCCGTCCAGGGTATGTGCTCTGGTTTTTATGCACGGAATAGCGAGTGCTCAAGACGCGGCTGATCGCCTCGGCAGTGAGCGACTTGCCCGACGTGCCCGCCACACACACCACCTGAATGCCCATCCGGTCGATCACGTGCTGCGACCAAGCCATCAGCGCCGCTTCAGTATCGCGCACGATGATGACCGACAGCCCTTGAGTGTCAAAATCCGGCGGGCGCGTGCATAGAACGCCCACCGCCCCGCGCTCGACGGCCTCGCGGATGTACTGGTGGGTATCGCCCCGATCGGTCTTCATGGCCACATACAGATGGCCTTCGCCGGCCTGCCGCGAGTCCAGACAAAAATCGGTGAAAACATGCGCGGCGGGCTCGCCGAAAAGCTGGCCGTTGGAGGACTCAAGCACGTCGTAAAGGCTGATCATGTCGGGGAATTATCCACCTTACGTCAAGCGGCAGCCGCCGTGCGACAGCCGCCGAGGGTTTTTGTTATAATAGCGAAGATCTCAAGTGGATCGCGCCTATATGTCATTGTATTTTGAGATTCACAAAACACAAGTTGACGCCCGCGCCGGCACGCTGCACACGCCGCACGGCCCCATCCCCACGCCGGTTTTCGCGCCGGTCGGCACGCAGGGCACGGTCAAGGCTATCCCCCCGCGCGACTTGCAGTTGTTGGGGGCTTCATTGGTGCTGGCGAACACCTATCACCTGCACCTGCGGCCGGGCGATCAGCTCATCCGCGATCTGGGTGGCCTGCACCGGTTCATGGCCTGGCCAGGCCCGATCCTCACCGATTCAGGCGGCTTCCAGGTCTTCAGCCTGGCCCAGATCAGCCGGATTGACGACGACGGCGTGACGTTCCGCAGCCATCTGGACGGCAGCA
Organism: uncultured Anaerolineae bacterium; assembly: GCA_937922795.1. GTDB lineage: Bacteria > Chloroflexota > Anaerolineae > Aggregatilineales > Phototrophicaceae > CFX2. The sequence goes on along the minus strand of CALAJK010000035.1, from coordinate 22,993 downwards.
AACGCCGGCTCACGCCGGAAAGCTCCATCGCCATCCAGGAGAACCTGGGGGCGGACATCATCATGTGCTTCGACCAGTGCCCGCCGCCAACCGACCGCGCGGCGGTCGCGGATGCCGTGCGGCGCACGACCGCCTGGGCAGTTCGCTGCCGTGAGGCGCACCCTGACGACAGTCAGCAGGCGCTGTTCGGCATCGTGCAGGGCGGCATCTTTGAGGATCTGCGCGCCGAATCGGCGGCGGCGCTCCGGGCGCTTGACTTCCCCGGCTATGCGATCGGCGGGCTGGCAGTCGGTGAGACCAAGTCGCAAATGCTGGAGGCGCTCAGGTTCACCGTCTCCCAACTGCCCGCCGACAAACCGCGCTACCTGATGGGCGTGGGCGAACCGGACGACCTGGCGCTGGCCGTCCTGTGCGGCGTGGATATGTTCGACTGCGTGATGCCCACCCGGCTGGCACGGCATGGCTCAGCGCTGACGCCGAACGGACGGGTCAACATGCGCAACCTAGTCTACGCGACGGATCAGCAGCCGCTGGTAGAAGGCTGCAGCTGTTACTGCTGCCAGCACTTCTCGCGCGCCTATCTGCGCCATCTCGTCAAAGCCGGCGAAATCCTGGGAGCCTATCTGCTGAGCATCCACAACGTCTATTTTCTGATACAGCACATGCGCGCCATGCGCGAGGCCATTCTGAACGGCGACTTGCGCGCCTACGTGACGCACTTTCTCGAACGCTATCTACAAACGGCCTGATGCTGTCGTACCGGATGCCCTCACGTTGAAGCCTCATTCCTCCCCCAGCCTATCCATCAATGCCTCAGACGCCTGCGCCCGATTCGAGGATTGAACGCTGATGCGGCGCACCAAACGGACTCTGGCGATCGTGGCATTCACGCTGGCGAGCTGCAGCGCCCAAATTGTGCCCGCCTCCACCCCGACTTCCAGCCCCGACATGCTCCGTCTGTACGCCACCACGCCGGTCATCCCCCTCATCAGCCACCTTTCAGAACGCTACCGCGACATCCAGCCCAAGGTCGCCTTCGACATCCTCACCGGCAACTATGAGGCAGCGGTCGATGCGCTGTTAGCCGGCGACATCCCCTACCTCATCACCAATCACCTGCCGCCGGAGAGCCCGCTGTGGGCGGCACCGCTGGCCCAGGATGGCATCGCCGTCATCGTCCACCCCAGCACGCCGGTGACTGGCCTCAGCCTCCGGCAGCTCCGCGATGTCTTCCAGGGGCGAACGACCAACTGGCAGGCGCTGAACGGGGGCGCCCGCGAAATTCGCGTCATCAGCCGCGAGGACGGCTCAGGCACGCGGTCGGAGTTCGAACGGCTGGTGATGGGCGAGCGCCTGACGACGCGCTCGGCGCAGATCGCGCCTTCCAGCGCGGCGATGGTCGTCACCGTCGCTGCCAGCGCCGACAGCATCGGCTACGTGTCCATGAGCTATCTCGACGACTCGGTCGTCGCCCTGGCCATAGACGGCGTGCTGCCCACGCCCCAGACAGTGTACGACAGTACCTATCCGCTGCGCGCGACCATCTTCATCGCCGGTCTAGAGGAACCGGTCGGACAGTACCGGGATTTCATCGCCTGGGTGCAGAGCCGCGAGGGTCAAGCTGTCGTCGGCGAAAAGTACGCGCCGCTGCTGCGCCCCTAAACGGACACAAAGCTGAAAAGCATAGCGTACAGCAGAACGATCACCAGCAGCCACATGCTGGCCAGGGTCAAGTCGCGCCACAGCCGCAGGCGGGCGCGGCGTTTTTCGAGCACGATTTCAGTCGCGCGAATGCGTTGAAGCGCCCCGGCCGCCTCGCCGTTGCGAGGGTTGACCCGCAGCACATTGTCCAGGCAGATTGAACTCTGATCGAGCGAGTCGACGGCCACGCTCATCCACAGCCAGGCGTCTTCAAAATCGCTGTCCTCATGGATCAGCTCGCGCAGGACGCCGCGCGCTTCCTCACGGCGGTCGTCCTTCACCAGGTCAATCGCGTCGAGCAGGCGGTCAATCCGTTTGGCAGCGGCTTCTTGTTCGGTCATCGCATCCACAACCTATGCGACCGGGGGCTGCCATGGTCCGGTTCAATCCAGGTCAACCCCAGCGAACAAATCTCTCTCATCCACCTTATTATATGCCGGCGCGGGGTACACGCGCGTAAAGCGCTGGTGGCCGGCGATGCGTTTGCGGATAGGCAGCGGCAGCCGCGGCAGCCCGCCCCCTAACTGGCTGGCATGGCAGGCGCTGGCCCGGTCGGCCAGCTCAAGATAGGCGCTGACGTCTACCTGCGCGTGCGCCGGCTCCACATTTTCCAGGATGGCTACCGCGTCAATATCCTTGTTTTTGCCCAGCCGGCGCGGGTCATCCCCGCGCAGCCGCACAATCGGCAGCAGCAGCCGCAGGATCAGCGTCGGAAACGATGTGTAGTACAGCTTCTGCGGCCGGTATGGCGGCAACCCGTCCGTCACCACATTTGGGTCGCCCGCCTGGTGAAAAGCATCCACCGTCGCTCGCTGGATGGCGATGTGATCGGGATGGCCGTAGCCGCCGTAACGGTTGAACGTGACCACCACCTGCGGGCGCACCTGCCGGATCACTTCGACCACCCGCCGCGCGACCGCCGCGCGCGGCTGCTGCCACAGGCAGGCGGGATCCTGGCTGGTTTCAGAATGCATCATGCCGCTGTCTTTGTAACCCAGCTTGAAAACCTGCTTGAAGCCCAGGATATTGGCCGCGCACTCCAGCTCGGCCAGCCGCAGCTCGGCCACCGACGAATAGCCGTTCAGCAGTTCTGGCGCCACCGTGCCGACGTCGCCGTTGGTCGCGCAGATCAAATAGACTTCGACGCCCTCCGCCACGTAGCGGGCGATCGTCGGCCCCATGCCGAAACTCTCATCATCCGGGTGCGCAAATGACAGCAGCAGACGACGGCTTGGCATGCTCAACTCCATCTAGCATTCTCTTGACTTCTTGACGATTGGCCTACGAATGATACTCGATGAAAACCGGGCTGTGAATAGCCCCTGTGCAAGCTCTCCGCCAGACCGTATACTGATGCGCTGTACCCAATTGATGGCCGATAAACGAGGTTTGGCTTAGGATATGCGACGGATTTTCAGTCTAGCGGCGGCGAGCGCGATGATGGCCGCCGTCTCCATCATCCTGCCCGGAGTGGCGCTGGGCGATCCCGCTTCCCAGATCACGCTGCCGGGCACGAACACGCCCATCCCCACCGCTTTCAGCTTCGCCACCAACACGCCGACCGGGCCGACGCCCACGCCAAGCGCCACGCCCACCGCCACGGCTACGCCCACTGACACGCCGACCAGCACCTTCACCCCGACCGCCACCGATACGCCGACCGCGACGCCATCGCCCACGCCCACCCCGAACGGCCCGTTCTCCTATCCGGAAGGCATCAACCCGTTGACCGGGCTGCCCTATCCGAATGAAGAGGCGATGGCGCGGCGCAATCTGATCGTCAAGATTTCAAACTATCCGCCGGTGGTGCGGCCGCAGAGCGGCCTGAACCAGGCGGATGTGGTCTATGAATACGAGACCGAAGGCGGCGTGACGCGCTTCGCCGCCATCTTCCGCAGCAATGCGCCCGACCATGTCGGCTCGGTGCGCAGCGCCCGGCTGATCGATCTGGAACTCGTGCCGATGTACCAGGCGCTGCTGGCCTATTCCGGCACGAGCGAGCCGATTCAGAAGCTGATCATGTCGTCGCCCTGGGTGTATCAGGCGATTTCGCCGTTGAAAGGCGACAACTGCGAAGAAGCTGGCTTCTGCCGCTTCCCGCGCGACGGCTTGGCGTTCGAACATACGCTGTTCCTCAACACGCGCAAAGCCTGGGAACTGGCCACCCGTCGCAACGTGAACACCGGCTACCGGGCGCGCGGCTTCGCCTTCAGCCCCTTCCCAGACCCTAACGGCCTGCCCGCTAACGACGTCTTCATCGACTGGTACGGCCAGACTGACGCTCGCTGGCAGTACGACGCCGCCACTGGTCGCTATTTGCGCTGGACGGACAGCCTGCCGCATCTGGACGCCGCCGATAACCAGCAGCTCTGGACGGACAATATCGTCATCATCGAAGTCCCCCACAACGACCGCCCCGACCTGTTCGAGCCGGAGAGCAAGACGGCCTCGCTGGAGATCGGATTGTTCCCGCGCCAGCCGGGCGAGCTGGGGCGCGCCTTTCTGGTGCGCGACGGCCAGTATTCGCAGGGCTACTGGCTGCGCCGCAGCGCCGAACCCGGCGACGCGCTGATGCTGATCTACGGCAACAACAGACCGATGATGATGAAGCCAGGGCGCACCTATGTGGAGATCGTGCGCGGTTTCGGCGACGTCGTCATCCGCGCCGACCGGGAAGATATGGACGCCACCGCCACCGCCATCTTCCTGAGCGCCACGCCGACGTTCACGGTCACACCCGGCCCCAGCCCTACGCCGCTGCCGTGGTGAAATCGCTGGGCGCGGCGTCAGGCTCGCCACCAGTGCCGCGCCTGTTTCCGCTTTCGCGTCGCCAGCCGTCAGTTTTCACGGCGTAGAATGTGGGTGACTACGGTCGAACCCGTGCCGCCGATGTTCTGCGTCATCCCGATGGCGGCATCCTTCACCTGGTTGGCGCCCGCTTCGCCCCGCAGTTGGGTGACCACATCCACCAGCTCATACACGCCGGTCGCGCCTACCGGATGTCCCCGCCCTTTCAAGCCGCCCATGGTGCTGATCGGGATGCGTCCCTGCGGTGTGATCTCGCCATCCAGCGCCAACCGCGTGCCCTGGCCGCGCTCGGCGAAGCCGGCCGCCTCTAGGCTGAGCGCCGCCATGATGGTGAAAGCGTCGTGCACCTCAAACACATCGATGTCCTGCGGCGACAGCCCAGCCTGAGCGTAGGCTCGCGCGGCGCTCTGGCGGGCGGCATCCAGCGCCAGCAGATCGCGGCGGTCGGCCAGCGCCAGCGAATCTGTAGCCGTCGCGCTGGCCAACACTCGAATGATCGGTTTGCCCAGGTCGCGCGCCATCTCCACCGGGCACAGGATGATGGCCGCCGCCCCATCGCACACGGGGGAACTATCATACAGATTGATCGGGTCTGCGATCATCGGGGCGCGAGCGTAGACATCATCTGTGATCGGCTGCCGGAACATCGCGTTCGGGTTGTTGGCCGCGTTGCGGTGGGCGTTGATGCTGAACGGGGCGAAAGCGGCGTGCGGCACGCCGTATTCGTGCATGTAGCGCCGCATGATGAGCGCGTTCAGCGAGACGAAGGTCACCCCCTGCGCCCCCTCGAAGTCGGCGTCCGCCGCCGTCGCCAGCGCCGACGTGACCGACTCAGACGTGGCGTCGGTCATCTTCTCGACGCCGCAGACGGCCACTACCTGCGCCAACCCGCTGGCCACTGCCCGCACCCCGGCCTGAAAAGCCGCCCCGCCGGACGCGCAAGCCGCTTCAACGGTCGCCGCTTCGATGCCGCGCCAGCCGCTGTAGTCGGCCACCAGCGCCCCCAAGTGCGCTTGATCGCTCAGGCGCGGGGCGAGCATGTTCGCCACGAACAGCGCATCCGGCCGCTCAATGCCCGCTTCTTTGATCGCCTGGCTCAACGCTTGAAACGCCAGTTCGCGCAGGCTGAATTCCCAATGTTCACCGATGGCCGTCTGGCCAACTCCTATGATCGCCACGTTAGTCATCGTTCATCCTTGTGCTGTTTTTCACAATTTGCGCCGTCACTATAGCACGCGCAGGCTCTCAAAACCTACCAGATTGACCGTTGTTCACCAACTTCTCAGCCCCTATAATAGAACACCCGTACGCATCCCCTCCCGTCCACCGCGAGCTGACAGGTTAGGCAGCATGGCTCAGGATCAGATCATCGTGCGCGGCGCGCGCGAACACAACCTGAAGAACATTGATGTCACCATCCCCCGCAACAAATTGGTCGTCATCACCGGGCTGTCCGGCTCCGGCAAATCTTCGCTAGCGTTCGATACGATCTTCGCCGAGGGACAGCGCCGCTATGTCGAAAGCCTCAGCGCCTACGCGCGCCAGTTCCTCGGCCAGATGGAAAAACCGGATGTCGACCAGATCGAAGGCCTGAGTCCGGCGGTCTCGATCGACCAGAAGGGCGTCAGCCACAACCCCCGCTCCACCGTCGGCACGGTCACCGAAATCTACGACTATCTGCGCCTGCTGTTCGCGCGCATCGGCATCCCGCACTGCCCCGTGTGCGGCGAGGAAGTGGTGGCGCAGAGCGCCCAACAGATCGTCGACGCCGTCAAGGCGATGCCGGAAGGGACGCGCATTCAGATCCTGGCCCCGGTCATCAAAGGCCGCAAAGGACACCACGAGAAAGTGCTTGAGGATATTCGCAAAGCCGGTTTCGCCCGCGTCCGCGTGGATGGCGACATTCGCGATCTGAGCGAAGACATCAGCCTGGATCGCTACAGCCTGCACACGATTGAGGTCGTCGTTGACCGGTTAGTCATGCGGCGGCACGATCCGGGATCCGAAGAGGCGCAGGCGGCGGAGACGCGGCTCACCGAGGCCATTGAGACGGCGCTCGAAATCGGCGACGGCGTGGTCATCATCAACGATCTGAGCGCGTTGCCGCCCGCTGATATCTTGTACAGCGAGAAGCTGGCCTGTGTGCACGGTCACGGCAGCATCCCCGAGATTGAGCCGCGCACCTTCAGCTTCAATACGCCTAAAGGCGCGTGCGCTGACTGCCAGGGCCTGGGCTTCCGTATGGAGTTTGACCCGGGTTTGATCGTGCCTAACCCAGAGCTCAGCCTGCATCGAGGCGCTATCAACGCCATCGGCTGGAACTTCGAGGATCGCACCTCCTGGGGATACGGCATCATCCGCGGCCTTGCCGAGGCCTACGGCTTCAGCCTGGACACGCCCTGGCGCGCGCTCGCCCCCGAACATCAGCGTTTGATCCTGTATGGCACGGGCGGCCATCGAGTGCGCATTCGCTACCAGAACCCGCGCGGCGACTACCGCGAATACTCGACGGCGTTCGAGGGCGTCATCAACAACCTGGCGCGCCGCTACCGCGAGACCAGCTCCGAAGGGATGCGCGAGCTGTTCGAACAGTACATGTCCAAGATCCCCTGCGCCACCTGCGGCGGCAAGCGCCTGCGGCCGGAAGCGCTGGCGGTCACTGTCGCTGGTCTGTCCATCTATGATGTGACGCTGATGCCCGTGTCCGAACTGCTGGCCTGGACGCAGTCGCTGCGCGGGACGGAAGGCCAGCCCGCCAAACTTACCCCCCGCGAACAGCAGATTGCCTATCAAATCCTCAAAGAGATCGAGGCGCGGGTAGGGTTTCTGAACGACGTCGGCCTGAACTATCTGACGCTGGCGCGTTCCGCTGGGTCGCTCAGCGGCGGCGAGGCGCAGCGCATCCGGCTGGCGACTCAGATCGGCAGCCGCCTGACCGGCGTACTGTACGTGCTGGACGAACCTTCCATCGGGCTGCACCAGCGCGACAACGCCAAGCTCATCCAGACCCTGATCGGGATGCGCGACCTGGGCAACACGCTGCTGGTCGTGGAGCACGACGAGGAGACGATGCGCAGCGCCGATTGGCTGATTGACTTGGGGCCAGGCGCGGGCGAATACGGCGGACGCGTGATCGCTGAGGGCACGCCCGAACAGGTCATGCAGGTTGAAGCGAGCCTGACCGGCGCTTACTTAGCCGGGCGTTTCAAGATCGAACTGCCGGCCGCCCGCCGGCCAGGCAACGGCCATCATCTGGTGGTGCGCGGCGCGCGCGAGAACAACCTGAAAAATATCGACGTCGAAATCCCGCTGGGGATGCTGGTGTGCATCACCGGCGTCAGCGGCAGCGGCAAGAGCACGCTGATGGTGGACATCCTGTACAACCGACTGGCGCAGATCATCAACGGCAGCAAAGACCGGCCTGGCGCGCATGACGCGATCGAAGGCGTCGAGCATATCGACAAGATCATCAACATCGATCAGAGCCCGATCGGGCGCACGCCGCGCAGCAATCCCGGCACTTATACCAAGATGTTCGACGCCATTCGCGCGCTCTTCGCCGAGCTGCCAGAGAGCAAAATCCGCGGCTACAGCGCTGGCCGCTTCAGCTTCAACGTCAAGGGCGGCCGCTGCGAGCACTGCCAGGGGCAGGGACAGCTTCAGATCGAGATGCAGTTCCTGCCGGATATCTATGTGCCCTGCGACGTCTGTCATGGCTCACGCTATAATCGCGAGACGCTCCAGGTCAAATACAAAGGCAAGAACATTGCCGACGTGCTAGATATGACGGTGAGCGAGGCGATGGAGTTCTTCGCCAACATCCCGACCATCGTCGCCAAGCTGCAGACGCTGGAGGCCGTCGGTCTGGGCTATATTCGCATCGGCCAGCCCGCCACCACGCTCAGCGGCGGCGAGGCGCAGCGCATCAAGCTCAGCCGCGAACTGTCCAAGCGCGCCACCGGCCAAACGCTGTATATCCTAGATGAACCCTCCACCGGCCTGCACGCCGCCGACGTCAAGCGGCTGATCCAAGTGCTGCAGCAGTTGGTAGACAACGGCAACACCGTCCTGGTGATCGAACACAACCTGGACATCATCAAGGTGGCCGACTGGATCATCGATCTAGGGCCGGAAGGGGGCGACGCCGGCGGCTATGTGATCGCCGCCGGCACACCGGAAGCGGTCGCCGCCCACGCGCGCAGTTACACCGGCCAGTTTCTGCGGCCGTACCTGAACGGGGCATCAGCCTCTTAAAACGCCCGCCGGTTGGCTGGGGTGACAGGGGTTAACAGAGGTATAATCGGCGCTTAAAAGAAACCGATTAAGCTGACCGCGCTCGCGAATTGATCTCATCGTGCATTGGAACAAGCGCTGGCACACAGGATGACACCGAAATGATCAAACTCCTCTTCATCGGCGATGTGGTCGGTCAAGCCGGTCTAGGCTATCTGGAGCGCCGTCTGCCCGCGCTGGTCGATGAGCGCCGCCCGGATTTCGTGATCGTCAACGGAGAGAACCTCGACATCACTTTCCACCGGCCGTCGCCCGGCAACTGCGGCATGACGACCGCTTCGCTAGCGCGGCTGCTGGCGCTGCCGGTCGATCTGGTCACAGGCGGCAATCACTCCTGGGATGGTCCAGAGGCGACGCAGGTACTGGCCAACCCGCGCGTGATCCGTCCGCTCAACTACGCCGCCGCTGCGCCCGGTCGCGGCGCGGCTATCATCGCCAAAAACGGCGCACGTCTGGGCGTCATCAATCTGGTCAGCCGCAGCGCCTTCTCCGCGGCTGACACCCCGCTGCCAGCGTTTGAGAAACAGCTCGCCGAGTGGCAGGGTCAGGTAGACCTGATCTTGGTTGACTTTCACGGCGAAAGCGTAACCGAAAAGCAGACCTTCGGTTTCGCCTGTGCTGGCCAGGTTGCAGCCGTGTTAGGGACGCACACCCACGTGCGGACGCTGGACACCCGCATCCTGCCGCGCGGCACGGCTTTCGTCACCGACGTCGGCATGACCGGACCGGCCGACGGCATCCAGGGTTATCGACCTGAACTATTCGTCAACTACATGCACCTGCGGCTGCCCACGTCCGACCCGCTGGTAGAAGCCGGCGGCGCGGTAGAGCTGGGGGCCGTTTTAGTCGCCTGCCAAGACGGACGCGCAGTTCACATCGAGCGCATCCTCGAATAGGCTCACAGGCGCACCGCTGCGTCAGCTGCGCTCACTCAGCCCAACCTCCGCGGCGCTGAACCAAGCGGCTATCTGGCCGCTTTTGCGTCTAACCTCAATTTCATGATCTGTGCAATTTGTCCGATTTTTAGCCCGATTTTTATCACTTTATGCACAAACATTGGCCGCCTAAACTTTCCATATGCTAGCTTTTCAGCTATACTAGATGATACAAAGTACGAAATATTTATAGAGAAGCGCCAGATACCGCTGGCGGAGGAGCCGGAATCTCATGGTTGTTGCTTTAAATAATGCGCACGCTGCTATTGATACTATTCCGAATGCTTATCAGACCGCCCTCGCTCAGTATGATCGAGCCGTGCAGCGGTTGAATCTCGACGAAAACGTGATTGAATATATGCGCTGGCCGCGGCGCGAATTCACCGTGAACTTCCCGGTCAAACGCGACAACGGCAAGATCGAGATGTTCACCGGTTATCGCGTCCATCACAGCACGGTCATGGGGCCGTCCAAAGGCGGCATCCGCTACAGCCTGGACGTGACGCTGGATGAAGTGCGGGCGCTGGCGATGTGGATGACCTGGAAATGCGCCCTGGTACAGCTCCCTTACGGCGGCGCCAAAGGCGGCGTCCTGGTTGACCCGAAGACCATGAGCCTGGGCGAACTGGAACGCCTGACCCGCCGCTATGCTTCTGAACTGATCCCCCTGATGAGCCCTCACTCCGACATCCCAGCCCCCGACATGGGCACAACCGCCCAGATGATGGCCTGGATCATGGACACCTACAGCATGACGGTCGGCTATTCAGTGCCGGCGGTGGTCACCGGCAAGCCGGTGAATGTGGGCGGCAGCCTGGGCCGCAAGGAAGCTACCGGGCGCGGCGTCATCATCTGCATGATGGAAGCGCTCAAGCGCCGGGGCATGGCCAACCGGGGCGACATCCGGGTGGTGATCCAGGGGTTCGGCAATGTCGGCTCGCACGCCGCCGCCTATGCGCATGAACTCGGCTTCAAGATCGTCGGCGTCAGCGATGTCAGCGGCGGCATCTACAACCCGCGCGGGCTGGATATCCCGGCGGTGCTGGCCTACGTGGCCGAAACGGGGACGCTGACCGGCTGCCCGAACGCGGATCGCGTCACCAACGCCGAACTGCTCACCCTGCCCTGCGAAGTCCTCATCCCGGCGGCCATGGAAGGCCAGATCACCAAGCACAATGCCCCTCAAATCCAGGCGCAGATGATCGTCGAGGGCGCGAACGGGCCGACCACCCCAGAAGCTGACGACATCCTCAATGAGCGCGGCATCTTCCTCGTCCCGGACATCCTCGCCAATGCGGGCGGCGTGATCGTCTCGTACTTTGAGTGGGTGCAGGACTTGCAGGCTTTCTTCTGGGATGAAGAGGAGATCTACCGGCAGCTCCAGCGCATTCTGCTGCGCAGCTACGACATGACCGCCCGCACTGCCGAAGACTACCACGTAGACATGCGTATGGCGGCCCAGATGACGGCCATCCGCCGCGTCGGCGAGGCGCTGATGACGCGCGGCTTCTACCCATAGCGCGGTCTCGATCGCCGTCTGAACTCGACGGCGGCATCACTTTCTACTACAATGGGCTGCCGGGCGCAGCCCATTTTCATCGGTATGCGAGCGTCCGCGCGGCACACTGTGGCCGCTGTTGGCTGAGCCGAGGCAGTTCATGAACTGGTTTGATCGATTCAAGCGTCAGCCTAGTCGCCATCCTGCGCCCACTCCCAGTCTGGACTCATCAGGGCTGCATGAAGCGCTGGAAGCCGGGATGCGCGCCAAACGGGCTGAAGACTACGACCCGGCGCTGGAGGCGCTGCGACGGGCATCAAGTTTGGCCGTGACCGATGCCACGGCGCAGGCAGTCGTGACCCTCAACCGCGCTGAGGTGCTGATCGCGCGCGGTGACGACGAGGAAGCTCAACACCTGCTGGAGACGGCCTGCGACAGCGCGCGCGCCAACAACCAGCGCGCGCATCTGGCCTATTTGCTGTGCGGCTTGGGCGCGCTGGCCCAGGCGCGCGGGCACTGGGATTTGGCGCGGCAGCACTACGAGAGCGCTCTGGAGTCCGCTCGGCTGGCCGGCGCGATCGGCGCTGAGGCGCGCGCGCAGGGCCATCTGGCCGAGACGTACTGGCAGGAAGGCAACGCCAGTTACGCGGCGCATCTGCTGCGCGAGGCGCTGCCCAAGCTGACGCTGGCCGGCGATGTAGAGGCCGGCTGCCTGTTCGTCGGCCTGCTAGGACAGGCGCTGGTGGATGCTGGCCAGCCGGCGGACGGCTACGCCCTGATCGAGCGAGCGCTGCGGCTGTCCCAGCAGTTGGGCTACCGGCGCTACCAGCGGCGCTGGTCTATCGCCTTGGGGCGGCGGGCGCTGGTTGAAGGCCGCTTCGGCGACGCGATCGGTCACTTCGAGACGGCCTTCGCCTTGTATCCACCCGACTCGGCCGATCCTGATTTCCTGCGCGCGCTGTGCGAGGCCAGCCGCGCTTATTTGGGGCTGCGTCAGACTCAGCTTGCCATCGCCCACGCGCGCCGCGCCGTCGAACACGCCGCCCGCCAGGCTGACCCCCGCCTGGTCGCCCAAACGCACAGCGCCCTCGGTCAGGCTATCCTGGCCGCCGGCGACTACGGCGAAGCGGCTGGCTACCTGCGCACGGCGGTCGAAGCCTTCCGCGGGCTGAGCGCGCCCGCCGCCGAGGAAATTGACGCGCTGCGCAGCCTGGCCGAGGCCTATGCCGAACTGGGCGATGACCAGCAAGCGCTGACATTTTACCGGGACGCGATCGCCCGCGCAGAAGCCCATGCCGCCCTGTCGGTGCGCGCCCAAGCCCACCGCGATTTGGGACTGTTCTATAGGCGGCAGCGGCAGATGCAGCAGGCCATTCGCGAGTGGACGACGGCGCTCGCCTACTACGAGCGCGAAAACCATCCAGCCCAGGTCGCCCGCTTGTACTGCGATATCGCCGCCGCCCGCCGCTTCGTCGGCCAGGGCGCGCGCGCCCTCAAGGACTACGAGCAGGCGTTGATGGCGCTGAACGACTTGCGCGATGACTGGACGACGCGCGGTTTAGTGCTGGCCAACGCGGCCATCGCCTACGCCGAACACGGCGACGTGCAGTCCGCCGAGTCGTTCTTCAGCGAGGCGATCAAGATCGCCCAGCGCACCGGCGACGAGCTGGCTGAGGCCGTCCGCCGCGGCAATTACGGCTGGTTCTTGCTGCAATTGGGGCGCATCCCTCAGGCGATCGCCTCTCTGCAGGCGGCGCTGCGCATCAGCCAACTGCGGCAGATGGCGTTCCAGGCGGCAGTCCAGACCGATAATCTGGGGCTGGCGCATGATGCCCAAGGGGACTATACCGCCGCGCTGGATTACCATCGCCAGGCGCTTGAACAGATCGCCGGCCTGCGCCAGCCGCACTGGCAGCATATCATCCAAGCCAACCTAGCCGAGACTCTGCTGTCCCTGAATCAGCTTGAGGAAGCCGCCCCCCTGTTTGACGCGGCGCTGGCGCAGGGACGAGCCGACGAAGACGTAGAATTGATCGTGCGCGGGCTGCTGGGGCAGGCGCAGGTGGCGCTGCGCCGTGACCGGCCGCAGGCTGCTCAGCCGCTGCTGGAAGAAGCCGCCGCGCTGGCGCGCAAAGCTGCCCTGCGCCGCCTCCACGCCGAAGCGCTGACGCTCCACAGCCGGCAGCAGGCGGCGCTCAACCAGACGTCGCAGGCGGCGGCGCTGTGGGACGAGGCGCGCAAGCTGTACGCCATGCTGCACATGCCGCAGGCGCGGCAGCACCCCGCCTGGCTCAACGGCCGCCAGCTCGAAACCCCCTCCAGCCCGCCCGCCAACTGAGCTGCGCTATGGCCCGGTTCTGGTTCATCTCGGCGCCGCTCTACGGCCATCTGGACTGGGGCGGATTTCTGCTCACCGCCCAGGCGCTTCAGCAGCGCGGCCACGAAGTCCTGTGGATCAGCGAGGAGCCGATCCGAACCGCAGTCGCCGAAGCCGGCCTGCCTTTCGCGCCAGTGCGGCGCACCGGCTGGCTGTGGCCGCCGCCCCCGCCGCCCGACCTGACGGCCATCCCGCCGCAGCAGGTGGTCATGCTGCGCTACCGGCGCGCGCTCGATACCTGGTTGAGCGAGGATTGGGTGGGGGAAGGCGTTCAGGCACTGCTCGATCTAGCGCAAGACGCTGGCCTGCCCGACGCGATCGCCGCTGACCCGTTCCTGAGCGCGGCGGCGCTGGCCGCCGAGGCGCTGGATGTGCCGCTGGCGGTGTGCGGCTGGCCGGCTATGAAAACCCTGAACGACGGGCTCTTGTTTCCGGTGCAGAAAACCCTGGCTGTCGAAAGCCAGGAGCGCATCACCCGGCTGTGCCGCCGGTTCGGGCTGCGCGGAGTCAATTTCGCCCACGGCCCGACGCCGTCTGTGCTCAGCCCGCGCCTGCACATCAGCTATTTCAACGACTACTGGTATCAGGCCGACCGCGACAACCTGCTGCCGCAAAACCTGTTCGTCGGCGGCAGCCCACGCCCGCCGACGACCGCGCCGCCGGCTTGGCTGACGGCCATCCCCACGGGCACGCCGCTGGCGTTCATCACGCTGGGCAGCGTGTTCACGGGCGATCTGGGCTTCTTCAGTTGGGCGGCCCAGGCGGCGGCGCGCGCCGGCTGCCTGCCGGTCGTCGCCATCGGCCGCAACCCGATCGCCCCTGAGGAAAAAGCGCGGCTGAAAGCGGCGCTGCCCCCGGCCACCCGCCTGCTCAACTGGGCGCCGCTCGACCATGTGCTGCCGCGCACGCGGCTCATCATTCATCACGGCGGCATGGGCACGACGCACGCCGCGGTCATCCATGGCATCCCGCAGATGGCTGTGCCCCACGCGGCCGACCAGCGCAGCAACGCCCGGCGCATCGCCCAGGCGAAAGTTGGGCTCAACCTGAGCGCGCAGGACGTGCGCCAGGGAGCGCTGCAGCGGGGCGCGCAGGCGCTCTTGAGCGATGACCGCGTACGCCAGCATGCGCTGCGTCTGGCGGCAGATTTCGCCGCGCTGGGCGGCCCCGACCGCGCCGCCGCCGCCCTTGAAGCCCTGGCCGCCAAGTCGTGATGGACGATTCGCTACGGCTTGATCCCCAAGATGAGGATGTGGATATGGTCAAAAGCCGCATCGGGCGTGCCGGCGCAGCGCGGATGAATCCACTCCCGAACGGCGGCAGGCGCTTGGGCGAGCATGACTTGTAACCGTTCGATCACCTCCGGCGCGCAGTCCTGAACTTTCGCCCACGCCAGCAGGCTGACCGATTTGACATAGCGCTCCACCGCTTCCACGCGCAGGCCGGCATCCAAGAACATGCCGCGCCACTCGTGCTCGTCGAAAGCCCGATGATGGCTGGGATCGCGCAGCCGCTCAAACGAGTCGATGTAGCGGGCGGCGCGCGGCTCATCGGGCAGGAGCTGGTCCTGCACTGCCAGCCGCCCGCCCGATTTCAGCACCCGCACGCACTCCTGAACAAACCGGAAGCAGTCCGGAAAATGATGCGACGCAATCCGGCACGTCACCAGATCAAAAACGCCGTCCCCAAACGGCAGACGTTCGGCATCGCCCACCGCGAACGCGATATTGCGCGCGCCGCGCGCCGTCGTGAAGGCCCGCGCTGCCGCCAGCATCGCCGGCGTCAGGTCGTAAGCCACCACCCACCCCGCCTTCGCCGCCAGCTTGAGGGCGGTATGGCCGCCGCCGGTCGCCACATCCAGCGCCAGCCAGCCCGGCTGGGGGGCGGCCAGGGCGGCCAACCGCTCCAGATCGTCTCCCTGGGCGTGGACGGCGCTGTTCACGTATTCCTGCGCGAAAGCGCCAAAGCGCTGCTGCGCCTGCGCTCGAATATCGTCTGGTGAATTCATGCACAAAAACCTTTCAAATTACTTTACGACCGCTGCCAGAAAGGTGTATAATGGAGATTGTAAGCTACCTGTAAACAGGACGCACACGCGCTGCACCCTCGCTCGATCCTAACACGGCGCGCCGCCAGGAAACAGCCTGTTCAGGTCATCATTATTTCTGACTAAACAGCTTATTCTGAAAGCTGAATGGAGAATGCTAAAATATGCTGTCCGAACACAAAATCCTGATTTACGACCTGGTCGAGCAGGTCTGGAACGGCGGCCGCCTAGCGGCCATTGACGACTTGTGTGTCCCGCAGGTACGCTATTACTCGCCCTATGCGCCGGGCATGCTCATCGGTCGCGACGGGCTCCGGCAGTGGGTCAGCACCGTGCGCACCGCCTTTCCTGACCTGACTGTTGAGCTGCAAGGATATCTAGTGGCCGAAGGTGAACAAGTCGCCGGCCGCTGGACCGCGTCGGGTACGCATTTGTGCCCGATTGGCCAGCTGCCAGCCAGCGGGCGCTCGATGACGCTCAACGGCATGGGCATCTGCCGCTTCGAAGACGATCGTCTAGCGGAAATCCGCCTTCAGTACGATGTGCGATCGCTGCTGCGGCAGTTAGGCGCGCTGCGCGAATTGCTCGAGCCGATCGGTCAAGCCTGACGGCCGCCAGCCGCAGGCGACAGCCAGCCTAGCCGGCGCGGGGCGCAGCAGAGAGCTGTGCCCCGCGTCTATTTCACGGGCTACCCGCTCATTTGGAGATATGTATAACCCGTGTACCGTTTTCCCGCGCTCGATCTGAAAGCCGCCGCCGCCGCACGAGGACTCGATCGAGTCGGCATCATCCGCGCCGTGCCCTCGCCCCACCTCGACGCGTATTTCCGCTGGTTGGAGGCAGGCTACCACGGCACGATGGCCTATCTGTCACGGCCTGATCGCCTGGAGCGCCGCCGCGACCTGAACGTGATCCTGCCCGGTGTCCAGTCACTGGTCGTGGTCGGCTGCGACTACTACACGCAGGCCATCCCACCGGCTATCCTGGCCGACCCGTCGCGCGGGCGCATCGCCGCCTACGCCTGGGGGCAGGACTATCACGACGTGCTGGCGGCGCGGCTGGAAGATCTGGCCGCTTGGCTGCTGGCCGCCGCCGGCAACGGCGCCGCGCAGCGCGTGTATGTGGACACCGGCCCGCTGCTAGAGCGCAGCCACGCCTGGATGGGCGGGCTGGGCTTCATCGGCAAGAACACCATGCTCATCCATCCCCGGCGCGGCAGTCATCTCTTCCTGGGCGAAATCCTGACCACGCTGGAATTTGACGCCTACGATACACCAGGGCGGGCGGCGATGTGCGGCACGTGCGCGCGCTGCCTGACCGCCTGCCCTACCGCCGCTTTCCCTGAGCCGTATGTGCTGGACGCCCGGCGCTGCATCAGCTACCTGACGATCGAGCACAAGGGATGGATCCCGGCCGAACTGCGGCCGCTGATGGGCAACTGGGTGTTCGGCTGCGACGTGTGCCAGGACGTCTGCCCCTTCCAGCGGTTTGCCCGCCCGACGCCGGTCGCCGCCTTCTATCCGCCTGACGTGGACCGCGCCGCGCCGCCGCTGCTAGACTTACTGGCGCTCGACGAAGCCGGCTTCCGCGAACGATACTATGGCACGCCGCTGTATCGGATCAAACGCGACCGGCTGGTCCGAAATGCCTGCGTCGCCGCCGGCAACTGGGGCGACCCGGCGGTCGTCCCGGCGCTGGAACGCCGCCTAAGCGATCGGTCGCCGCTGGTGCGTGGTCACGCCGCTTGGGCGCTGGCGCGCATCCAGGGTCAGCGCGCCGCCCCGCTGATCGCCGCCCACCTGGAGCATGAAACCGATCCAGAGGCGCGGCGTGAACTGCTGGCGGCGACTCGCCCCGACGATGACCGCGCTTAGACCAGCCGCGCCGGCGTTGACGCGCTAGCCCGGACGCCGGCGATGCCTACCTCAACCGGCTGCTGACCAGTAAGAGTCTCCGCTTGACGCGCGTCAAATCACAGCCCACTGTAATCCGTACGTAGGAGGCTCACTGTGCCCAGCAAAACTTTCCAAGTGCCGAACATTGGCTGCGACGGCTGTGTGCGCACCATCCAAAACGAGCTGTCCGGGCTGGCCGGCGTCACCCGCGTCGAGGGCGTCGTCACCACTCAGACGATCACCGTCGAATGGGACGCCCCGACCAACTGGGAACAGATCGTCAAGACGCTCACAGCCATTGACTACCCGCCAGCGGAAGCCTGACGCCGAGTCCAACCGTCCTGCGCCGTGCCATCTCAGCGGCGCAGGATGACCGCCTCGCCGATGCCGAGAAAGCGCTCCATGCCGCCAGCGCTGGCCAGCAGCGCCAGCGGCAGAGGGTTCATGGCCGGCGCGCTTTCTGGCAGCCAACTACGGCGCAGCCATATCCGCCTCAACAGCGCACGGCTCAATTTCCGCAATTGCGCTCCTGTAATCTCTCGCTACAATGGATGTCCGTGCATCCGCTCCACACTCTCATAAGGCGACATCATGACATCCCCAATGCGCGATTTCCTTGAGATTCCCTACGACCAGTTAGAAGAGCTGAATCTCGAAGCCAAGGAAAAGCGGCTGAGCCGCGTCCCGGCCGACGTCATCCAGGAAGAACGACTGCGCTACCTGAGCAATGAGAAGCAGATCAAGGCGGTGACCGTCTGCTTCTCCGACCTGGAAGGCCGCCTGCACATGCTCGACTACGACAAGAAGTTCCTGCTGAAGTCCGCCGATAACCTGACGTTCGACGGCTCGTCCATCCGCGGCTTCTCGCGCCAGTCTGAATCCGACCTGCGGCTGGCGATTGACTGGCCGGCTTTCTACTGGCTGCCGGCGGACATCTTCGGCCCCGGCAAGGTGCTGGTGTTCGGCGAGGTGCAGGAGCGCGACGGCACGCCCTACCCGGCCGATCTGCGCTCGCGCCTGAAGCAGTACGTGAACGATCTCTACACCCAGCAGGGACTCACCTGCAACATCGCCAACGAGATCGAGGGCTTCTTGCTGAAAGGCCGCAGCGCCGAACAGCGCTTCGTGGATACTGGCGTCCTGGAGCTGGTCTCGACCAGCGGCTACTACCACTCGCTGCCAGGCGATCCGCTGCGGCTGTTCATTGACACCGCCGCTGAAGCCCAGCGGGCGATGGGTTTCGCCAACGAGAAAGACCATCCGGAAGTAGCGCCATCGCAGTTCGAGATGAACTATTCGTATACCGAAGCGTCCATCGCCGCCGACCAGGTGCAGTTGTACAAGCTGATCTGCCGCCAGGTCGCCCACCGGATGGACATGACCGCCTGCTTCCTGCCCAAACCGGTGACCGGCGTCAACGGCAACGGGATGCATACGAATATGTCGCTGTTCCGCGACGGTACTAACTTGTTCCACGACGCCAACGGACCGGAGGAGCTCTCCGAACTGGCGTGGGATTTCCTGCGCCGCATCCTGAGCAACGCGCTCGACATCTGTCTGGCGCTCAACCCCAGCGTCAATGCCTACCGGCGGCTCGACCCGCACTTTGAGGCGCCCAACCAGATCAAGGCCTCGCCGATTGACCGCGGCTCGATGATCCGCATTCCGCTCGGCAATTCCCGTTCGGCGCGGATCGAGGTGCGTTCGATTTCGCCAGATGTGAACCCCTATCTGGCGATCTACCTGCTGCTGCGCACCGGTCTGGAAGGCCCGAAGGCCGACAAGCTCGACCCAGAAGCCGTGCTGCCCGACAATATCTACGACGCGGCACAGCCGTTCCGGATCAGCCCATTTGTGGCCGAGGCGCTGTCACCAGCAGTTCAAAGCCGTTACGCGGCCCTCAAGCTGGAGTCGGCCGACCGCTGCCCACGCTTGCTCGGCAATTTCATCAAGCCGGCCGAATTCCAGTTCCACCACGAGGTCACCAACCAGTATCTGTGGAACCGGTTTTAATCCGGGGACCGGGGGCGAGGCGGACACTTCGCCCCCGGCTTGCATCAACCCCGGCGGCTGAGGACGATCTCGCACAGCAGTTCAAACTGGCCAGCTCAAAGGCAGTGACCAGTGCTTCAGCGGTGATCATCTCGTCCTCCTCGGGCATCGGCCGCCCAGCGCGTGACTATCCCGGCAGCATCCCACAATTGACGTTATACGAACGAACGTCCAGTTGGGTGCGCGGCGCAGGATTGTAGCGCCCTGGCCGGCGTGGTCGCAATCGGTCGTGCAGGGTGTGGGGTGCAGTCTCTGAGATTTTGCGGGATAATCGCCGCAGCTTGACCCGAATTCGTAGGGCTGATCATGAGCCTCACGTTCGCCAATTTCAAGCAGGTCATCCCTTCCCAAATCCTGAGCCGGGGACGGGAGTACCTCCGGCGAGGGCAGATCCTTGACCTGACGTTCGATGAAGAAGAACTGGTGTGGGAAGCCCAGGTCGAAGGCACAGAACTGTACGACGTCCGCATCGAGATGAAGTCGAGCGGCAGTCTGGACTGCTCGTGCACCTGCCCTTACGACTACGGCGAGCACTGCAAGCACATCGCCGCCGTGCTGTACGCCATCGAGGAGACCTTCCCCGACCAACTAGGGGCGACGCCGCGCAAAAAGACCGGACGCCGACAGACCCGGCACGACAAGCTCCGCCAGCGGCTGGAACAGGCCAGCCGTGAGCAGTTGGTCGCCATCCTGCTGGATCTGACCGCCAGGGATCGGGAACTGCTCAATCAACTGCTCATCCGGTTAGACGCCGGCGACGCTAAACCCATGGATTACCGCCGGGTGGTCAAAGACGCGCTGCGCGCCGGGCGCGGCGAATACGGCTACCTAGATTACACCGGCTCACAGCGCGCAGCCCGCAAGATAGACGAACTGCTAGATCAGGTCGAACGGTGGCTGGACAGCGATGAACTGAACAAGGCGATCAGCACCTGCCAGGCGATCATCGACGAGGTTGCGCCGGCTCTCGCGAACGCCGACGATTCAAGCGGCAGTCTGGGGGGCTGTATCAGCACGGCAGTGATGAAGCTGGCCGACGCCGCCGAACTGGCCGACGCCGCCGCGCGTGAAGCCCTGTTCGCCTACTGCCTGGAGCGCGGGCGCCATAAAGCCTTCTATGAGTGGGACTGGGGCTGGGAACTGCTGGACATCGCGGCCAGTATGGTGAAAACGCCCGACCAGCGCGCGCGTTTTGTGGCCGCGCTCGATGACATCCAGGCCGAGGTGCTGGCCTCCCCACGAGGCGAATTTTTTGGCCACTATAAGCTGGAGCGGGTGGCGCTGCACAAGCTAGCGATGGTCGAGAAGTTCGATGGCCCGGCGGCGGCGCGCGCGTTTTTAAACGCGAACCTGCACCTTGACCAGCTGCGCATGCTGGCGATTAGGCGCTGCATAGACGAGGGCGCGTTCGATGAAGCGCTGCGCTTGATCGACGCGGGCATCCAGACCAGCCTGGAGAACCGCCTGCCAGGGCTGGCCAACCAGTATCGCGAACTGCAAGTGAAACTGCTGCAGCAGCACGGCGACAAAACGGCGCTGATCGCCACCGCGCGCACGCTGTGGCTCGACCGCTGCGACGACGACAGCTTTGCCGTGTTGAAACGGACGGTACCCGTAACGGAATGGCCGGCCTTCGTCCAGGGATTGATCCAGCAAGTGCAGCGCAGACCGCAGCAGCTCGCCTGGCTGTATGCGCAGGAAGGCCGCTGGAGCGATCTGCTGGCGCTGACGAAGTCCGGTCCTTTCAGCGTCGAGCTGATCGAGACCTATCGAGAACCGCTGGAGACGCGCTTCCCCACGGAAATGGCCGCTATGTACGAGAAGATCGTGGACGCCATCCTGCAGCGGGCGTCAGGGCGCAGCCAGTACCAACGGGCGGTGGTCTATCTGCGGCGCATCCAGGAGCTGGGGCAGGCTGCGCGGGTAGAGGCCATCGTCAGCCGTCTCAAGGCGCAGTATCCCGCCCGTCGCGCCCTGCTGGACGAGCTGAGCCGGCTGTGACGCCCCAGCGCGCCCGACCGGGTCGAAAACTGCCAGGGTTGCGCCTTGACATGCGCCAGCGCGCCCGGCTACAATGCGCGTCGTAAGGGCCTGTAGCTCAGCTGGGAGAGCGCTACAATCGCACTGTAGAGGTCAGGGGTTCGAATCCCCTCAGGTCCACCAGAAGCGGTACAATCCGAACATTCGGGAACAGCGGCATCAGCGCCGCTGTTTTCGTTTCTCTCAGTGCCTTCCGAATTTACCTCCCGCTTGACCCGATCTGTCAGTCGTTTCAGATAGGCGAAGGGGGAAAGCAAATCCATCCTCACAATGTGTCCAGCACGGTCCACAACGATCTTGTCAACCATCTCGCGCAGTGCATCTCGTTGACTGCACTGCTCAAGATTATTATACAGTATACCCACTTTTGCGATGATTGTCAGAGCCGCATCCAAATCCGCGATATGCGCTTCATGCTGGCGGTTCAACGATGCCAAACTGGACTGGATTGTTCTGCGCTTGTCCAACCATTCCTCCCAGAGGGCATCCCATACATGATCGGTGATTTTGCCCGCCGCATACAGACGAGCAGCTCTGGCTTCTTCTTCGTCGACAGCTTTTAAGGCTGCTTCTAGTTCCTGCTGTTCACTGGGGCGCAAGTGTCCCAGCTTCTCAGCAATCTCCTGCGTGTAGGCGTCTCGAATGACCGGCATTAATTCAGGATCAACCTGAATTTCACGCATCATCTCAGCAACGTGTCCATCAATGATTTCGCAACGGATGTTGACATCGCTGCTCCACACGCAGTAATAAGCGGTGCCACCGCCCTTACGACTGGCATTCGATGTGGAACCGGTCAGTTTGACCAGTTTTCCAGTATTGTCATCCTGGATATAGACCAGCCCTTTCAACAAGTAGGTATGACGACGGCTGGCAATCCGATGGCGATCTCGACGTGCCAGTATTTCGAGACCGCGTTCAAATTCTTCCGTGGTTACCAACGGCTTCCAGTTTCCTCGCACGGTTTTGGGAGGGATGCCCGCTCGTTCGCTCACCACCCAACCGGCATAGAACCAGTTATGGAAGCGCTTGGACAAGGTATTGGTCGCAGGTTTGCGGCGATTGTTCTTGATTTCAACAAAGGGACGACCAGTCCGATAGCGAAAACCCCGTGCATGCAGCTCCTCGCAAATCTCGCCCAATGTATAGCGATCGGTGAGCAGTAAATCCCATGCCAGTCGCCACACCTTGAACTGCTCTGGATCAGGTTCAATCCAGCGTTCGTAACGTCCCATACGCGAGCGCGAAGGATCATCGGCTTTACGTTCGGCGTTCCGATAACCGTCGGGCGCAAGTGTGGCATACCCACCATTACGGAACTTAGCGTGTATCCCGCCACGCACTCGT
>CALAJK010000034.1 GCA_937922795.1 uncultured Anaerolineae bacterium | reverse complement strand
GCTGTCGCTGAGCTACAAAGCACTGCCTGATGACGACCTGCGGCGGCGTTTCCGCGCGCTGGGGGTTTTCGCGCTGGAGGGCACGTTCGACCGGGCGGCACTGGCGGCGGTGTGGGGCGATGCCGATGAGGACAAGGCCCGCGCCCCGCTGACGAAGCTGGTGGATGCCGGGCTGCTCGACGGGGATCGCCAGAGCGAGCGGTACAGCCAGCACCGCCTGCTGCGCGCGTATGCCCGCGCCCTGTTGGAGGAAGCGGGGGAGGAGGCGGCTGTTTTTCAGCGCTATGCTGACTGGGTGATCGAGGAATCGGAGGCATTCCAACAGCTGCCGCTGGAGCAGTGGAGCCAGCTCGACCCGCTGATCCCACACGTGACCGAGGTGGGCGACGCGCTGGCTGATGCAGAGGGCGAAGATGCCAATGTCCGGTTGGCCGCCCTGCTCATCCCGCTGCGGGATTTCTTCTTTTACAGGCGCGACCAGCTTCAGCATCGCCTGTCGTGGTTTGAACGGGCGATCGCCTACCTGCGCCAACATAGCGAGCTGCGCCTGCTCAGCCTGCTACTGGTTAGCGTCAGCAGGCTGTATGAGGGAGTAGGCGCGATCGATCGCGCGCTAGACGTGCTGGGCGAAGCGCTTTCCATTTGCAAGAAGTACGAGGACCCGCGCGCGATCGCCGTGACGCAAAGTGAGATCGCCGATCTGTACGTCAAGCAGGGGCGCTGGGACGAGGCGCTGGCGCTGTACCAAGAGTCGCTGGTCACCAAAAAGCGCCTCAACGACCCGCGCGAGATCGCCGTGACGCAACATTCGATCGCCGATCTGTACGTCAAGCAGGGGCGCTGGGACGATGCGCTGGCGCTGTACCAAGAGTCGCTGGTCACCTTTCAGCGCCTCAACGACCCGAGCGCGATCGCTGCGACGCAAACTATGCTGGGACAGCTTCTGATTATGCGCGGAGAGCGCGTGGTAGAAGCCCTGCTGCTGCTATGGCAAGCGTACCTGACGGTCGAACGGCTGGGTAACCCGCGCGAAATCGGACAGATGCGCGAGATCATCACGCGGGCACGAAACCGTATCGGGACGGAAAAGTTCGCTGTGTTGTGGGAGCAAGCAACGGGCGCGCCCCTGCCGGAGTGGTTAAACACCCCTCCCCAAAACGACCAGATGGCTGCGCTTGCTATGGGGCTGCTTAAGCTGCTGTACGCGGTGGGCGGCGCGGACGCGGTGCGCGAGATGCTTAAGGGAAAAGTACCCGATGCAGTCATCGAAGCCATCCTAGCTCAGTTGGGCGGAGAGGCGTAGCAAGATGCTTCTATGTAGTACACACGCCTCACCAGCAAAGTAGACGCGCTTCACGAGCGACACAGAAATGACACGTGCTGAGTGCCGGGCGGGCCATCTCGGCGTTCAGCGCGCGGATGTCGGCGCTGCGCCGGCGCAGCCCGCCGCTTTTGCCAGAAGCCTTATCATCTTGTATAGTGGTTTGTGTGCTACAATCCAGGGTAGCTACCTCTCGCACCGAGTGTCGTACAAGGGAGTCCGTCCGTGGCGAAATCACGAACCGAGCAACTGGTTGAGCGCCTGCGCGATCTGCAGGCCAGCTCCGGCGATGTCGAAGCGGCCGCCATCGTCAGCGTGGATGGCCTGAGCATGGCATCGTCGCTGCCGGGACACATCGAAGAAGACCGGGTGAGCGCGATGTCGGCGGCCATGCTGTCGCTGGGCGAGCGCATCTCGACCGAACTGGGGCGCGGGCTGCTAGAGCAGGTCATGGTCAAGGGCGAAAACGGCTACGTCATCCTCACCGCCGTGGGCGAGGAGGCCGTGCTGACGGTGCTGGCTCGCAAAGAAGCCAAACTGGGCCTGATCTTCCTGGACGTGACGCGCACGGTAGACGCTCTGGCACAGTTGGTCTGATTCCATCAAGCGAAAAGCAGCCGTCGTGTCTGAACTCAGCGGCCTATATTATCCGAACCGCTTCGCGCGCTATTTCTTCCTGGCGATCGAAGACGTGATGGGCCAGGGCGGCTTGAACATGCTGCTCAACCTGGCCGGTCTGAGCCACTATATCGAAGCGCCGCCGCTGGATGATCTGAACCGCGGGTTCGATTTCGCCGAGATGGCCGCCTTGCAGCTGGGGCTGGAGGAGATGTACGGCCCGCGCGGCGGGCGCGGCATGGCGCTGCGGATCGGGCGCGCCAGCTTCTCGATGGGGCTGCGTCACTTCGGCGCGCTCCGCGGCGTCGCCACCCCCGCCTTCCGCCGGCTCCCGCTCGATCAGCGCTGCCGGCTGGGGCTGGAGGCGCTGGCCGCCGTCTTCACCAACTTCTCGGACCAGCGCTCCAGCGCCGGCGATAACGGCAGCGCGTACTACTTTCAGGTGGAGATCAGCCCGATGGCCTGGGGGCGCAAGTCAGACAAGCCGGTCTGCCATGCGCTGGTCGGCATCGTGCAGGAATGTATGCGCTGGGCATCGAACGGCTTCGAGTATTACGTTCACGAGACCGAGTGCCGCGCCTGCGGCGCCAAGCGCTGTGTTTTCTCGATCAACAAGACGCCAATCGGACAGCGATAAGAGACAGCTCTATGGAAGAGAAGCCGCGCATCCTGATCGTCGAGGATGATTTCGACCTGGCCGAGATGCTGAACCTCTATTTCCAGTCGCAGAACTACGAGGTCTTGACCGCCGCCTGGGGGCAGGAAGCGCTGGCCATCAGCGCCCAGGAGCCGCTGAACCTGATCATGCTGGACATCCGGCTGCCGGATATTGACGGTTACGAAGTGTGCCGGCAGCTCCGCCTGCAGCGGCGTACCCAGCATCTGCCCATCATCTTCTTGACCGAAAAGCGCGATCGTGTGGACAAGCTGCAAGGCCTAGAACTAGGCGTGGTGGACTATATCACCAAGCCGTTCGACATCCAGGAGGTGCGGCTGCGGGTGCGCAACGCCATCGCCCGCGCCGCCCGCCAGCAGATGACCAACCCGGTCACCGATCTGCCGGAAGGCGCGCTGGCGACCGACCACCTGGCCGGGCTGCTGGGCATCGACCAGCCCTGGTCGGCGGTGCTGGTGTCGGTGGGCGGGCTGTCCGCGTTCCGGGAGGTGTACGGTTTCCTGGCGGCGGATGACGTGCTGCGGGCGGTGACGCTGATGGTGCGCAACGCGGTGCGCGAATTCGGCAGCGAGGACGACTTCATCGGCCAGTTGGGCGCCGAGGACTTCGTGCTGGTCGCCGCGCCGGACAAAGCGCCCCACATCCGCGAGCGCATCGAAGGCCGCTTCCAGCAGAGCCGCGCCTATTTCTACCCGGACAAAGATCTGGAGGGCAAGGCCCCGGAACCGCTGTGGCTGCGCAGCAGCGTGGTGGAGGGCGCCCAGGCGTTCGCGACGGTTGACGACCTGAAACACGCGCTGTACGCCGCCCTGAGCGCGTGACTCAGCCGCTCGACGGGAACGCCACCACGCGCACCGGCTGAATGGCGTACAGCACCCGCGTCTCCTGCTGCTGGCGCTCTGCCGGCGCGAAGCCGCCGTAATACGGCTGCCCGGTATACTTCCGCGACAGGGCGTGGATGTGTTCCACCGCGCCTTCCGCGGTGATAGCCGCCACGACGCCGCGCACCTCCAGCCAGCGAAACGGGTCCTGTGGGTCGAGCGCCAGCACCGTCACGCGCGGGTCGGCCCGCATATTCTTGTCCTTCTGGCGGCCGCGAGCGCTGTTGACGCGCACATACTGGCCGTCGTAGTCGCACCACACGACTGACGACTGCGGCTGGCCGTCCGGCATGAGGGTCGTCAGGACGACGTACACCGGTCTTTGCAGCAGGTCTGCGTGCGACGGCGGGATGGGGGCGGTCATCAAGCCTCTCTCCTTCAGCGGTTACGGGGTCAATCCACGGCGAGGCCGGCGGCGCGCGCCCGCGCCAGTACCGTCTCGGCGGCGCGCACCATCGGCAGGTCGACCATTCGCCCATCCAGATCGAAGACGCCCGTCCCGGCGGCTTGGTGGGCGGCAAAGGCCGCCAGCAGCCGCCGCGCCCGCTCGATCTCGGCGGCGTCGGGCGTGAAGGCGGCCTGGATCGGCTCGATCTGGCGCGGGTGGATGGCCAGCTTGCCATCATACCCCATCTGCCGCGCCCGGCGGGCATCCACCGCCAGACCGTCCAGATCGCGCAGGTCGACGAACGGGGTGTCTATGGCCTGCAAACCGGCGGCGCGGGCGTGCAGCACCACGGCGCTGCGGGCATAGAAGACTTCTGCGCCGTCCGGCGTGCGGGTTGCGCCCAGGTCGCCGGCCAGGTCTTCGGCGCCGAAGATGAGCGCGTCCAGGCGCGGGCTGCCGGCGGCGATCGCGCCCAGGTTGACGACCCCGCGCGCCGTCTCGATGATGGCCAGCAGACGCAGCCCGCCCGGCGGCCATCCGCGCGCGCGCTCGGCAGCGTCCAGGGCGGCGGCGGTGATCTGCACGTCTTCCGCCGACTCGACTTTGGGCAGCACGATGCCGTCCGGACGGGCCGGCGCGATGGCCGCCAGGTCGTCACGCCACAGCGCGCCGCTGGCCGGGTTGATGCGCACCAGGCGTTCGCTGCGCCCGAAATCCAGCTCGGCCAGCGCGGCGGCGGCGACCGCGCGCGCCTGCTGCTTGCGGCTTAAGGCGACGCCGTCCTCCAGATCGAGGATGACGGCGTCCGCGCCCAGCGCCGCCCCCTTCTCGATCTTGCGCCGGTCGTCGCCCGGCATGAACAGCAGCGCCCGCCGGACTCGCATCGGCCGGTCAGCCCATGGCGATCTGGGCTTCGGCCAGCGGCAGACCGAAGGTGCGCGCCACCGCTGGATGAGTCACCTGGCCGCGGTACACGTTCAGCCCGCGCGCCAAGCCGGGGTCGGCGTCGAGCGCGGTTTGCAAGCCGGAGTCGGCGATGCGCATGATGTAGCGCAGGGTGGCGTTGGCCAGCGCAAAACTGGAGGTGCGCGGCACAGCGCCGGGCATGTTGGCCACGCCGTAGTGCAGCACGCCGTCCACAAAGTAAGTCGGGTCGCTGTGCGTGGTCGGACGGGTGGTCTCGACGCAGCCGCCCTGGTCTACCGCCACATCGACGATGACGCTGCCGCGCGGCATGGTGGACAGCATCGGCCGGGTGATGAGCCGGGGGGCGCGCGCGCCGGTGATCAGCACCGCGCCGATCACGGCGTCGGCGGTGGTGATGGCGTCCGCGATGTTGGTCTCGTTGGAGGCCAGCGTCGTCAGCCGCCCGTGCATGACCTCATCCAGATAGCGCAGCCGGTCCATGTTGATATCCAGCAGCGTCACCCGCGCCCCCATCCCCAGGGCGGCGTGCGCCGCATGCGTGCCGACCGTCCCCGCCCCCAGGATGACGACGTGCGCCGGCTTGACGCCCGGCACGCCGCCCATCAGGATGCCGCGCCCGCCCTGCGGTTTCTCTAGGTAGTGGGCGGCGATCTGCGTCGCCATGCGCCCGGCGACTTCGCTCATCGGCTGGAGCAGCGGCAGGCGGCCGTGCTCATCCTCGACCGTTTCATACGCCAGGCCGACGACGCTGCTGCTGAGCAGCGTATGGGTGAGCTGTTCGTTGACGGCCAGATGCAGGTAGGCGAACAGGATCAGATTCTCGCGCAGAAACGCGTATTCATGCGGCACCGGCTCCTTGACTTTGACCACCATCTCAGCGCGATACCACACCTCTTCAGCGGTATGCGCTAGGCTGGCGCCGGCGGCCACGTACTCGTCATCGGTGAAGGCGCTGCCCGCCCCCGCGCCGGCCTCTACGATCACCTGATGGCGGCGGCGCACCAGTTCGCGCACGCTGTTCGGCGGCAGCCCAACGCGATATTCGTTGTCTTTCACTTCTTTCGGTATGCCGATGATCATAACCCTATCCCCATCCCTGGCCGCGGTCTGTCTGACTGATATGATTCTACACGATGCCGGAAAAATGTGCACCGAGTTCATACAGATTGTCTAAACTGAGCCGCGCGCGCGGATGTGGTAGACTGGAATGGAGAGCCAACAGGTGGAGGGCAGCCATCGTGACCAAAGACAAACGCAAACGCCGACGCGAAGCCCGGCAGCAGATCAGCCTGCTGGCCTACCTGCTGCCCTCTCTGGCCGCGTCCACGTTCGAGCTGGAAGCCCCGCTGCCAGTCGAAGAGGCGGCGGCACAGCTGGAACAGCTGCAGCAGGTGCGCATCTCCCGGTCGCTGCCCCTGTTCCGTTCACTGCTGGCCGGCCTGTTCGCCGGGCGCGACGCGCTGTATATGCCGGACTCGATCAGCGCCGCGCCGATGGCGGTGCGTCTAGAATATCTGGATGATGATACCTACCGCTACCAGGTGGATGTCAGCGACGACCTGTTCCGCATCCAGGCGCGCGGCTGCCTCAAGCGATGGGAGCTTGAGACCACGCTGGTCACCGGCGAGATCGCCTTCGACGTGCACTACGCGAGCTTCCTGCTGCGAACGCTGGTCGCGCTGGTCATCATCGTCCTGGCGCTGGCGCTGGCGGCGCTGCTGCTGCGCTACATGGTCAACGTGTGGTGGCTGCTGTACGATCTGGAGCAGTCCCCGCCGGGCCAGTTGGCCGGGCTGGGCGGGCTGCTGTGGTCGGTGGCGGCGGCCATCCTGTGGCTGAACGATGTGGTGGCCCCGGCGCATGACAAGCGCCACCGGCTGGTGACGCGGGTCGAGGATCTGCTCGTGTTCGGGCTGTTCCGTGACTGAGCTGCGCGTGTTGATCGTCGGCGATAACGTGCTGGCGCGGCGCGGCCTGGCCGCGCTGCTGGCCGGCCAGCCGGGGCTGGTGATTGCCGGCGAGCGGTCGAGCGCCGACTGGCTGGATGACCTCGAACCGCTGGCGGCGGATGCGGCCGTCTGGGATTGGAGCTGGGAAGCCGCCGCGGGCACGCCCGATCTGCGCGAGGCGGGGCTGCCGGCAGCGGCGCTGCTGCACGACGCCGCCGGGGCGGTCGCCGCCTGGAGCGCCGGGGCGCGCGGCCTGCTGCGCGACGATACTGAGCCGGAGGCGCTGGCCGCCGCCCTGCATGCCATTCACCACGGGCTGGCCGTCATTTCGCCCGACCTGCTAGCCGACCTGCTGCCGGAGACCGAGGCCGCCCCCCCACCGGAAGCGCTCACCCCGCGCGAGCGCGAGGTGCTGCAGCTCCTAGCTGAAGGGCTGCCGAACAAGGCCATCGCCCTGCGCCTAGGCATCTCCGAACACACCGTCAAATTCCATGTCAACGCGCTGCTCGGCAAGCTCAACGCCCAGAGCCGCACCGACGCCGTCGTCCGCGCCACCCGGCTGGGGCTGATCATCCTGTGAGTCCAAACTTTGGAAGCGCTGGCGAAAACGGGCATAATCGGCGGCGCATGATGGATCGGTCACAGACGCAAGAGGTAATAACGCATGACACGACGACGCGGGTTGACCCTGCTGCTGGCGGCGCTGCTGCTGACGGCGGGCATGGCGCGCGCGCAGGATGCGCCGCAGTATGTGGTTGCCACCCATTACCCGGCCTTCGGCGGGGTCGAACCGGCCCCGCGCGACGCGGTGACGGCCGCTTATACCGTCTACAACAACCGCGAGAACGATTACCTAGCGGTGGACGCCGCCACCGCCGACGCCGTCCTAGCGCGCATCGAGCAGGAGACCGGCCTGGACGTGCGGATGCACAACACTTGGGCGGAGGTTCAGGAAGGCAGTTCGGCGCTTCAGATCGTCAACAACGTGCCGATTGAGGGCGCGCTGTACACGCTCATCCTGCCCCACGGCTGGACGAAAAGCGCCCGGCTACCGGTGCTGCTCAGCGGCAACGGCGCCGGCACCAGCAACAACAAGCGGCTGTTCGGAGACAAAGAGACCATCGTCCCGTGGCTGGTGGCCGGCAGCGCCGCCGAGGGCGGCGGGTTGATCGCCGCGCTCAGCAACGCCGGCGGCACTGAGAGCCAGGGCATAGACGAGGCTACTTATCGGTCGGTGGGCGCATTCTTCGACTGGATCCACCAGAACGGCGGCGACAAGTACAACGCCGTCACCGGCGGCGCCAGCCGGGGCGGCGGCTCGGCCTTGATGTGGGCCATCAACCCGCTCGATCTAGACTATGACGTGCACACCGTCCTGGCCGAAGTCCCGCCCACGCACTACGGCACGCTCAGCCAGATCAGCCCGCTCACCTTCCCCTCGATGGCCAGCATCGCCACGCTGGTCGGCCAGTCTCCGGACGCCTGGCGCTACGACAACCCCGGCCTGCGCCCCGGCCTGAACCCGTCGCCGTTCATGGAGACGCTCATCGGCGTGGGCGACCCCGACGCGGCAGACGCCATCAGCCCGATCGGGCTGGCGGAGAGGCTGAAGGGCAAACAAGTGCTGCTGTCGGCGGGGGCGCATGACGCCTTCTTCCCGCTGTCGCCGTATCTGGCCTTCGCCCGCCGGCTGCAGGCGCTGGGGGTGCATCATGCGGCGGCGGTGACGCTGGCCTCCGGCCACGAACTCCATGACTTCTACATGCAGACGGTGACCGTCTACCTGCTGGCGCTGGCGCGCGGCGTGAAGCTGACGCTGCCATCTGGACGCTTCTACTTCATCGAGACCGACCTGAAGCAGAACACGCAGCGGTCGCTGGCGGCCTTCTTCCGGGAGCGGGGCATTGACGCCGACCCGCGCCGCCTGCCGGTGATCGCCCGCTTCCCGTGGAAAGCTGGCGTCGGCAACCCGGCCGACATCGAAATCTGCGGCGCGCCGGGCGATGTGGTAGAGCTGACGGCCGCCAGCGCCGCCGGCGGTACGCTGTACGCCTTCAGCGGGACGCTAGGGGCGGACGAGTGCCACTTCGAGCAGATCATCATTGACGCGCCGGTCGGCGAATACGCCTGGTCGCTGACGGTCAACGGCCAGCCGGTGAACCCGCGCCACACGCCCACGCGCGGCGCTGACGGCTGCGGCCTGCCGGCGGTCACTACTGTCCAGGCGGAGCAGCCCAGGCCGGATGAGCTGTACGCTTTCAACCGCGATATGGCGTTCGGCCTCGACCAGTACAGCGGCCAGCCGGAAGACTGCCGTTAGCCCACGGCCAGCCGCGGCAGTAGGGGCGAGGCAGCATCCTCGCCCCCTCACGCGGGCGGAGGGACTGGCGCGCCGGCCGCCGCCCAAAACGTATTTCTCACACGATTATAACGATTTCAATACGAACAAAAGTTCTGTTTTATGCTAGGATAGAAGACGGCTAAAACGTTTGGATTTTGTTATACCGGCGCTCCGAACGGCAGGAGGTTCGGTGAACCCACAACTGACTGACCGCGTGTACGCGTTCATCTGCGATTATTTCGCTCGCTGGCAGAGCAGCCCAACCATCCGCGAGATCGCCGCCGGCTGCTACATCTCGCCAGGCAACGTGTATCGCCACCTCGACCGGCTGGAGGCGCGCGGGCTGATCATCCGCGAGCCAGGACGGGCGCGCAGCATCCGCCTGCCGCGCCCAGACGACGAGTGACCGTCGGCACTATTCAATTGGCTCCTTGTAGATGACGTAGCGGCCCATGTCGTCGCCCTTGCCGATGCAGGTGGACAAGTCCACCTTGAACTCGCGCCCGCCCGACACCCAGCGCAGCCCCTCCTGCAGCAGCCCCTGCCCGACGAAGCACACCGCCCGGTCA